>JALVAL010000292.1 GCA_027011205.1 Gammaproteobacteria bacterium | reverse complement strand
GCTCTAATAGAACTGAGTGGTTTTAGACAGGTGAGTTATCGAAATCTTTTTTTTGGTATTGCCTGTATTCATATGGGAACCAGGGGCTGTTGATCTTAAAAAGATCAACAGCCCCTGATTTAAAAGAGCATGAACAATAATTCTGAACACTTTGCATTAACTCTTTTTTTTCAGGAACGTAAATATTTATGGCCTGAAATTTTACAGAGTATTCGCAGCCAGCTTAATTATCCCGCCTCGACTGATGTCTGGACAGTAGCGGCAAAAAACACCTGGCTGGCCACAATGACTCTGATCCAGGCCTATGAGCATTTAAAATGTGTCTTTCCTTTTCCCGATGCTTTTCCTGAATCTGATCTCCAGTCTGTTATAAAACAGCTTGAGAAAAAGTACCAGAAATCTGTAACTTGTCATCATTCAATATCAGAATTATCTCTGGCTGTTGCTACCAGCGGCAGTCAGGAAAAATTTAAAATAGCTTTAATCAGCCGTGCAAATATTCTTGCTCATTATAAAAGTTTTGTTAGACAGGTCCTTCTGAATCGTTCATCTGTCTGGCTTAATTGTATGCCCCTGCAGCATATTGCCGGGATAATGATTCTTTATCGATGTGGTCTAAGTCAGGCAACTATGGTTTTGCATGAGTATTTTGAGGCACGGAAAGTCTGGTTCGACCTGCATCATTATGCTGTCAGCCATATCTCCCTGGTGCCGGTCATGCTGTCACAATTACTGGAAATTCAGCTTAATTCAGAACACTCTCAGATACCGGACAGTCTTAAATACGTTATAGTCGGTGGCGACCGCCTTGCACCTGCCCTGCATCAGCAGGCTATTTCACAGGGCTGGCCGATATTGTTGAGTTATGGTATGACTGAAGCCACATCAACTATTGCCTTAGGAAAATCAGCAGATAAGTTAATGCCGTTAAATGGACTGGAACTCAGTGTAAGTCCTGATAAAACTCTGCGTATTCGCGGTGATATGGTTATTTCTGCTTATGTAGAGGGCCAATGGGATAGTTTTGAAAGGGAGTGGTTTAAAACCACCGATCTAGTCAGTATGACTCAGGGCTTTCTTCAGGTGCTTGGAAGAAAGGATGATATGATTATTTGCGGCGGGGAAAATCTGTCACCGGTGTATCTTGAGTCTTTGTTTGTTAAATGTCCCGCGATCAGGGATATTGCTGTTACTAAAATAGACAATGAACAATGGGGCGATTCTATTGCGGTTCTGGTGAAGGGTGATGTTGGGGCCTTTAAATCCTGGTTAAAAAATAATATTCAGTCTCGTTATCGCCCCAGATTGATAATAAAAGTTTCAGAACTCCCAAGAAACAAATCTGGAAAAATTGATCGTCGGAGTATTAAGACTATGATAATAAATACTCTCTGAGTGAGTAAAACTATTATCCTTGTATATTTAATATACAAGGATAATCCTAAATAAATCAGTTGAACCTACTGCGAATGTCCATAGCACTGAATCTACAAAGCTTTCCAGAATATTTTGACTTCACCCGTAGGGTGACTACGAATAAAGCCAAAATAACCTGTAAAACCTTGTATCTCCAGCACTCTGATCATTCTCGCTACGTTTCAACTGATTTATTTAGGATAATAGTTACATCTCTCCTGTCATTTCTCTGTCATATCCATTTTGTATAATAGCCTATGTATTTATTTTCTATATTAAAAGCAAAGGAAAAATTAACATGGAATATCAGCATACAAAAAATTCGCTGCATCTGAGTGAGCAGGATAAACAGACCCTGCATGAAGAACTTCGTTATCTGTACATGAGACTTCGCCAGATTGGTTACAATGGAGACTGTGCCTATGAAAAGAAACTGGCCTGTTTTTATGATTCAGCTATTACTCGTTGTAAGCAAAGACTCAGTTCTAAGGGTAGCCAGAAAAATTCAGAATTCAGTCAAACAGCTTAACAGGTAAATTAACTTTCTTTCCCAGTTTACTGTCCATGCAGACATGTATGGTCCTTACAATAGCTATAATTTCAGCTTGACTGTTAATAAAACGATATTCAAGAGAAAAAGAACGTGCTCTTTTTTCCCTTAAACACAGTTCGATTTCAATGTTTTCATTTAATGTAACCGGTGCTTTAAAATCTGCTTCACTATGAATAATCGGTAACAATATCCTGGTTTGCATAAGCCGGGAAATGCTTTGCTGCCGAGAGCTGAGATATTGTTCATATGCATCATGGGCGTAATAAAAAAAGCGAGCAAAAAAAACGATGCCGGCAGCATCAATATCATGCATTTTAGTAGTAAATTTGGTGTTAAATAGTAATTGTGCCATGTTGTATTTTCGGAGCCTCAATTAAAGTATCTTCAAGCCATTGGGCAGTAGCCAGACCATGATATTGATTATTATTCAGTGCGGCACTTAAGAAACTCACGAACCAGAGTCCATAACCTGTTTCAATACTGCTGGTAAGTACTACTTCAAGGCCGGCATCTTGTGCCTTTAACGCGATATTCCAGGTTTTTATCAGGCCGCCCAGAGCCATTGGTTTTAGGACAATACGTGGTACCGGATAATTCTCAAAAGATGTTGTTGGCTGGATTGATTCATCCAGTGCCAGATGAATACTGCTTAGCTTCTGTAAACGACTATATTCAAGTGGATCATAAAATGCCAGAGGTTCTTCCAGAGAATCAATCTGTTTAATATAGCCAGACGAATTTTTATGCAGGAAATTTAAAAACCATCGGGTCTGTTTTACAGACCAGCTTTTATTGCAATCAAGACGAATTTTGGTTGATTCAGAGAGCTGTTGCAGTATCTGTAATAAGAGTTCAGCTTCCTGTTGTATCCTGCCCAGGCCTGTTTTTATTTTTATACATTTAAAACCTTCTGACTCAGCCTGCTTAATATGCTTTATTATACTATTATTTATGGCACCGCATACCGTATTTACTTTAATCTGGTGGCTATAGTGTGGATTAAAAAGAGCCGCAATATTTTTGTTTTGAATGCTGCTGATAATGGATAACAAGGTCATTTCAAGAGCAAAGCAGCTGGCAGGATATGGTTCAAGATCATCCAGCCAGTGTTCATCTATTACCTTGTTATGGTATGAGGATAGTTTATGAGTAAGTATTGGCTGGGCATCAGCTTGTGATTCAGTGCCAATTTCCGGCATGGGAGCACATTCACCGGTCGCTGAAACTATATCCGGGATATTCACAATACGATCAGATGTCTTAATTTTTACCGTGATATGAACTAATATCCCCTGACGATAATAGATTGTACCGGCAGCCGTTTTCCATGGCTGTTTTATTTTTATTCTGTAGGGTGTCAGCTGATATTTCTGCAATGCAAACTGTGCATGACAGGACTGTAGTATATCTTTCAGGGATACAATATGCTTCATATTAACTATTCATATTAAAAAGCATAGCCAGTACAAATAAGACCGTATAGACTAATTGCAGTTGTGCTGTTCGAGTCAGGATCTGATTGAGTGCAGATGAAATATCCATGGCTGAAAAATCTATAATCAGTTTAATTGCCATAGGCAGACTCAGCATGGGTAAGAGGATCAGCCAGGAAAAGTCTTTGATTAAAAACAGTATACATAAATAGGGATAAAGCAGCATCAGACTATATAATATTCGTGCAGCAGGTCGTCCTGTATAATGTACCAGTGTCAGTTTGTGTGCTTTTTCATCACCTTCAAGATCCCGATAATTATTGACCAGTAAAATAGCTGCAGCCATTGAGCCGATAGTGCTGGATACCAATAAGGTTATCAGGTTAATGTTGAGTGTCTGTAGATAATAGCTTCCGCTAACAGCAGCAAAACCAAAAAAGATCAGCACAAATAATTCGCCAAAAGGGGAGTAGGCAATTGGTTTTGGGCCCGCTGTATAGGCGTAACCGCAGAGTATGGAAAGCAGTCCCAGAATAATAATTGGCCAGCCGCCAGTCCAGGCCAGATAGGTGCCAGAAATAAAAGCGAAAATAAAACTCAGCAGCGCACCGGTTTTAATTTCCTGTGCCGTCAGCCAGCCCTGTTGTGCTGCCCGCCTGGGGCCAAGACGCTGATGGGTATCAGCTCCTTTTTCATAATCTACCGCATCATTATAGAGGTTTGTACCGATTTGTATTGTCAGGGCAGAAATCAGGGTAACAATAAATATTGATAGTGAGAGTTGTTGTTGTTCATGCCAGGCCAGAGCTGACCCCAATAATACCGGTGTCAGTGATATAGACAGTGTTTTCGGACGTATGGCCAGCCACCAGATAGAAAACATGCTTATGTCAGGAACGTCGTTTAAAACGGGAGAAATCGGGCGGGCGTTTATCAATAAACGCATTACGCCCTTCCTGACCTTCTTCGGTCATATAAAATAAGGCTGTAGCATTACCCGCCAGTTCCTGTATTCCCGACAGACCATCAGTATCGGCATTAAATGCTGATTTAAGTATACGTAGCGCTGTGGGTGAATGTTGTAACATTTCCTTACACCAGGACAGGGTTTCCTGTTCCAGTTCCGGCAACGGCACTACAGTATTAACCAGACCCATTTCCAGAGCCTGTTGTGCATCGTATTGACGGCATAAAAACCAGATCTCCTTGGCTTTTTTCAGGCCAATGGTTCGAGCCATGATACCGGCACCCAGGCCGGCATCAAAACTGCCTACCCTGGGGCCTGTCTGGCCAAAGCGGGCATTATCTGCGGCAATGCTTAAGTCGCAAATTAAATGCAGTACATGACCACCGCCAATAGCATATCCGGCGATCATTGCCACCACGGGTTTGGGCAGAGTGCGGATCTGACGCTGTAATTCCAGTACATTAAGATGATGAACACCCTGTGAGTCTTTATAACCGCCGTTGTCGCCGCGTACTTTCTGATCCCCGCCGGAACAAAAAGCCAGGTCTCCTGCCCCGGTTAAAATAATAACGCCAATACTCTCATCATAATGGGCATGGTGGAAGGCATTAATAAGTTCGGAAATTGTTTCGGGACGAAAGGCATTGCGTACTTCGGGACGGTTTATAGTCATTCTGGCAATACCGGAATATTCGCCTGTACCGTGTTCATAAAGAATATCAGTAAAATTAAAATCGTTGACGTTATTCCAGATCATAAGCCTGTTTCGGTTCCAGTATTAATTAAGAGTTATATTTGTTTATGACATTTTACACTAGTTTGCGGATTGATAATAATTTCAATAATAGATATGCCGCTTTGTACAAAGATTGCAGCCAGCTGTTCATCAAGTTCTTTCAGGTGAGTGATTTTGTAATAATTCAGATTGTATAATTGGGCACTGTATTTGAAGTTAAGTCCGGTATCAGTTTTCCATAGTTTGTCAAAGGTATTGAGCTGGGCAGGGGGAAGATAATTAAAAATCCCGCCACCGCCATTATTTATAATAATAATGGCACCGCTATAGGCCTGAGCCTGCAAATCCCTTACTAATAACAGGCCATTCATATCATGATAAAAAGTAACATCACCGACTACTGCCAGGGTATATTGTCCGGGTCGGGCAGACATTAGCCCGGCAAAAGTGGACAGATTGCCGTCAATACCGCTGGCACCCCGGTTAGCAAATAATGACAGTGATTTCAAAGCGCTGTTCTGCTGGTTGATAAAGGTATCAAAATCACGAATAGTCATGGAGTTGCCGCTGAATACCAGGGATTGATCAGGGATGTGTTTCAACAGGGCATTAATGATATGACCTTCAAATAAGTCGCTGCCGCTCAGCGCCTGCTGGATCCTCTGTTGTGCCTGTTTTTCCGCTGTCTGCCACTGGCTCAGCCAGAGTATTTCCATCTGCTGGTTTAGCAGGGGGAGTATGGACCAGCAGAATGTTGCCGGCAGGGTATACAGTATAATTTTCTTTTTGTGCAGGGGATCATAACAATCACCATAGGAACTGATAAGGATTCGGGGGCAGTTAAACTGTTCCAGATACTGCAGCAGCTTTTTAGATAAGGGAAACTGACCGAAATGAATAATCCATTCGGGTGCTAATTGTGAATATTCTGCCTGATCAAGAAAGGTATCGTAATTGACAATAAAGTCAGTATTTTTTAAGGTGTTCAGGCGTAAACCGGATAATGGATCCACCAGTACCGGACAGTTTAAGGTATGGGCCAGCTGTTCCAGCAGGGCCTGTAATCCGGCCTGTTCTATTATTGTCAGGCGACCGCAGATGATCAGGCCACCGGGTTTGTTCAAGGTTTTCTGTATTTGTTTAAGAGCAGCCGGATCGGGCTGCTGCGGGTCGGGGACACAGTGAATTTTTCTGCAGCTGGAATGCAGAATGTCCCGAGTCATATGATCGATAAAATTATTTAATTCATCCGAAGTAAACCGGCGCGGCAATAAAGGTTCTCTTAAGGGAATATTAATATGCACCGGACCGGGTCGACTCTGGCTGCTGGTTTTATATGCATGAGCCGCTGTCTGTTTAAGATAGGGGCTGTTAAGCAGGTTAGTGTCAGGATGTTCAAGCTGAATGAATTCACGCACATAAGGACTGAATATAAAGGTCTGATCAATGGTCTGGTTAGCTCCGCAATTGTGCAGCTCACAGGGGCGATCAGCAGAAAGCAGAATTAAAGAAGTATAGGAATAACTGGCCTCAACTACTGCAGGCAGCCAGTTGGCTACAGCAGAGCCAGAGGTACAGATTAATATTACTGGTTGCAGATCAGCCTGAGCCATGCCCAGAGCAAAAAAACCACCACTGCGTTCATCAATAGCTATCCGGGCTTCAATCTGCGGATGTTTTTCACAGGCCAGTGCCAGCGGTGTTGAGCGGGAACCGGGAGAAATAACCGCCTGACTGACACCCTGCAGGCTAAAATAATGGATCAGACTGAATGCCCACTGGTAATTTAAGGTACCGATACGCTGATTCACTTAGAGCATCTCCAGAATGGTTTGCATTTTCAATTCGGTTTCCTGCCATTCTATTTCAGGGTCAGATTCATCAATCAGCCCGGCACCGGCAAATAAATGTGCCTGATGCTGGTTAAACAGTGCACAGCGTAACATTACTGACAGTTCACCATTCATGTCAGCATCAAGCCAGCCAAAGGCACCTGTATACCAGCCTCGTTGACGGGTTTCGTTAGATAATAGCCATTTGCGAGCCTGACGAGCCGGAAATCCAGCAATGGCGGGTGTGGGGTGCAGGGCTTCAATGACATTAAACAGGTCAAACTGGTCCTGTAGTATGCCCTGAACCGGTGTTTCGAGATGATACATATTATACAGTTTCATCAAGTAGGGTGAGCAGGGCATTTTCAGACTATGACAAAGCGGATCCAGTCGTTGATAAATATCCTGAGCAATAAAAGCATGTTCTTTTCTCAGCTTATGGTATTCAGGATTATCGTCAATGGTGTGCAGGATCTGCTGCTGTCCATTCTGATCGGCAGATGGACGAAGGATGGTGCCGCCAATGGCATCACTTTTAATAATCGGATGCTGTAAGCTGATCAGCCGTTCAGGGGAAGCTGCAATCAGTTTTTTGTCAGCACTGAAAAACGACAAAATACTGCAGGCAGGGTAATGACTGATTAATTTCTGTGTCAGCTGGTTTATAGACGCCGGTTTTTCCAGTTGAACCCATTGTTGGCGACTGGTCACCAGTTTATCGAATCTGCCTTTGTGGATTGCTTCCAGAGCATCCAGGCTGAGGGTATTCCATTGCTGTCTGTCATTTAGTTCAGTCAGGGGCTGAGGCTGAATGCTATGCTTCTTAATACCGGGCTTTAGAGGCTTCTGCTGGTGCAGAGATATATCTGCCAGATAATCTGAAAGTAAAACAGAGACCTTTTCAAACGGGTCCTTTAAAGTTGCCGATTCCAGTGTCAGGTTAACCTGCAGAGTTTTTCCAGCTGTTGTTTGTTTGAGTAAAATCTGGGGGATTTTTAACAGGCTGTTGGGCAAATCCTGCCAGTCATCGCTCATGCTGTCGTTTTCATCAAATGCGAAAGCGATAAAGGCAAGTGGTGGAACAGTTTGACGATTCTGCCATTCCGGCAATAGTTTTTTAAAGCGAGATTTTAAAACATCAAATCGCTGCTCTCCGGTAGCTGAAATGGTCAGCAGGTTTCCCAGCCCCAATAATCGTAGCTGTTCTGTTGATTTGTTTAAAAAAAAGTGTTCAACAGACTCGGCTGCTGCAATAGGAAAATTATCTTCCAGTGCTATTTCCAGACTGATATAACGGTGGGTAGAATGGCCATGGTTTATTAATGCCGCCCATTGTTGTTTCAGTGATTTAAGTAACAGATTGATCATGATGAGATTATAAAGAATAGTCATTGATACTGCACGAAAACTCTTTATCCATCTAACCAGAATATGAGGATTTTTAAACCAAAAAGTGTTTCTTTTGGTAACGCAACTGCTCCTGAAGTATGCCGGAACAACTCGATTGATGTAGATCAATGTTATAAGTCAGATATGGCTTTATATTCCCTCTATGCTAAAGTGTGTCATATGCCACACCAGTTGTTGTATATAACATGACGGTGAGCTAGTATATGTCATATTCTACTAACTGTTATTTTAACTATTATTTTAAT
>JALVAL010000291.1 GCA_027011205.1 Gammaproteobacteria bacterium | reverse complement strand
TGTTGATATAAAACATTAAGATTAGATTCAATATAGATAGAACCTAAAAAATTATTTTTATAATAAATAGGCTTCAGGGTAATAATTCGATTATAAATAAAATTCTGCTTTAACTTTTTATGCTGTTTTGTCTGTAGTAGCCATTGTTTTAATTCATCTGGTTTTAACTTATCCAGTTCATTGGTATTTCGAGAAAATTCAGCAATTTTTTTTCTATTTTCCTTAAATAAAACAGCTTTATCAACAGAAGGATCGGATCGTAAAGAATCCAGTAATTGCTTGGCAATTTTATCATCATCAAAGGTAAGAGATGCCACAGAATTAGTCGCCATAAATTCGGCCAGAACTCCTGCTCTTTCAAATAAACTTTGTCGATAGGAAATAAATTCAATCAACAGGTAAGCCATGGATGAAACCAGCAGTACAATACCACTGCTAACCAGTATCATTTGTCTCAGTTTTCTGGTAATGCCCATTTTTTTAAGACTTATCATTCTACATCCCTGTCACTTTCAACAATAGTAGACAATTGCAGCAAGGGTGCAGAAATTTTCAATCCGGACATTTGAACCTTTTTTAAATTAATTATAAAACTGAAATGTCTGTTTTTATTAACAAGCTGAATCATTCCTCCTTTTTTAGCAAAATTAGAACTATCACTAATAGTTAAAATCGGGTGCTGTTGAAGATTGAGCAGTATCGATTGCAAAAAAGGTTCCTTTGATTTACTGATAAAAACCAGCTGACAATATTTAATTACACTTTGAGATTTTTTAAAACGTCTAATTTCAATATTATGGTCATTAATCTTACGACCATTTAAAAAATCCAGTGACACACCAAAATCATCCCGTCCAAGTACACAGAGCCCAAAATGATTCAGGATAGAAT
The DNA here is from genome assembly GCA_027011205.1 of Gammaproteobacteria bacterium. Lineage (GTDB taxonomy): Bacteria > Pseudomonadota > Gammaproteobacteria > GRL18 > GRL18 > JANELJ01. The sequence continues at coordinate 1,555 of JALVAL010000291.1, read as the reverse complement.
ATTCAGTCTTTTCAGGCCATTCAATAAACTGAATTAACTTAAACAGAAGCGCTGCTTTCAGTTTGTTTTTTTCGACAAAAGTTCCGGCATTTATCTGAAATGACAACAAAGTCAGAAAAACGATAAACAATAGCTTATAAACATGATTTACGGTAAATTTTTTAATCCTGCTATAAACAAGAAAAAAGGCCTTTACTAAAATCATTAATAATTCCAGCGAACCTGGCCATAGACTGAGCGTTCAACTTCTGTTTCTATGAGTATATTTTCTCCTGAGAATTCCGAATGATGATTATCAAACAGGTTTTGCCCGACCAGTGAAAATTCTAAGTTCTTACGCGGTTTCCAGGCCAGCCTGGTATTAAAGCTGGTGTAATCTGAAATTGTGGCCTCATTAGTTTTAGAAACATTGGTCTTATTCAGTTCATCAACATAATACACCCATAAATCAAGAGCAATATTATGCCCTAGATCCATCATTGACCGAACAGAAAACTGATTTTCAGGACTTGAGCTTTCGTTGAAATTATCCGTTCCTGAAATATCATTACTAGTGCTATCGAGTCTAGCTGAAATATCCAGATAGCTGTAGTTGGATTGTATACGCCACCATTCCAATGGACGCCATTCGGTTGACAGCTCCAGGCCATAACTATGGGCAGAAATATTATTATCAAAATTCACATTACTAAAAGCAGCAGGTGTTAATTGTTCATAATTTTGCAGGTCATCATATTTATTATAAAAAACAGCCAGATCAAAGGATAAATTTTCTTTAGGGTTAAAGCGATAGCCCAGTTCATAGGCAAGTAATTTTTCTGATTTAAAATCATCATTTCCGAAAGCACGCAAAACCAGCGGGGGGGCTGGCGGTGGTGCTAAAGGAACAATAAATGAGGTAAAAATTCCGGTTCTGTCCATACGAGAGGGACTTCTTACTGCTTGTGACACCGATGCCCAAAGCCTGTTTCGCTCATTAATCATCCACAATAATCGAACGCTGGGTTGTATTTCTAAATCAGTATATTCATTATATTCAAACTTGGAGCCCAGAGTCAGGTGTAAAACCTGTGGGACAAGTTCTATTTCATCCTGAATAAAAGCACTGTATAAATCCACATTACTGCTATCCGGGATAAACAAAAAAGCAAAGGTATTATTAAAATCATCTTTAATATGACGATAGCCCATTCCCCAGACAACATCATGACGCTGCATGACTTTAAATTGATGCTGAAAATCAACATCCAGAGTATCATGAAACTGGTCAATAAAGGCTTCTTTACGCTCAGTATGATCATAATAAACCTGCAGACTCATATTCGACGTTTCAGAAATGATATGTTCCCATTTACCCAACATATTCCAGCCTGAGGAATCAATATGATCTCTGGCATTGGGAACCAGGTAAAACGGTGCATAAACAGCATTGGCAGGATCACCTGGATCTTTCCAGAGATTCACCGTCTGATTCTGATTGGAATCATAAACATCCCCCTGCAAAGTCCATAAATCTGTATCTGTAGCTTTAGCATCAATTCTGAAACCACTACGA
>JALVAL010000290.1 GCA_027011205.1 Gammaproteobacteria bacterium | reverse complement strand
GGTTAAAAGAGCAACAGCAGCAACATCCTGATAGCCAGTTGAACACCTTATTATCAAACTACTATCCGCGTAAATTAGTGGCGGCTTTTTGCCTGGATATAGAAATTAACAGGCCGGTTAAACATTTTAACATCAAGGACTTAGAAGATATTTCTAAACTATTTCAAAGTTGGATTTTTATGCCGGCTGGTACCGAGGGTTATCGGGTGGCAGAAGTGACTGTGGGTGGCGTAGATACAAATGAACTGTCTTCAAAAACCATGCAGACAAAGAAAACACAAGGGCTGTATTTTATTGGAGAAGTAGTTGATGTAACCGGACATCTGGGTGGTTATAATTTTCAATGGGCCTGGGCATCAGGTTATTGTGCCGGGCAATATGTATAAGCTCCGCTAAGGCACTGTTTTACAGTGATCACCTATACCAGCTGATAATATCCTCCAGAGGCTGACGGGTTTTCTTAGTTTGCGGATCTTTGCGATATCCAAAAGCAACCATATAAGCTACACCAAATTCGCTGGTATCAATATCAAAATATTCTGTCAGCAGGGCGTTTACTTTAGTTTCTGTAAAACCTTCTACTGGACAACTGTCAATTTTTATAGCGGCAGCTGCATTCATCATATTAGCCAGCGCAATATAGGTTTGTTTGCAGGCCCAGTCAAAAATAGTTTTGTCGCTTTGAAACAAGTTGAAATCGGTTTCCTGAAATGTTTGATAATAACCGCGTCGTTTAATGTGTGCATCTTCAGGAAGGTGATGAATATCTGCCATGATATGTTCTATATATTCACTGTCATAGCGCATGGAATTACCGGTACGAGCCAGAGTAATTACAAAATGGCTGGCAGTGGGCAGAGTGCCCTGTGCACCCCAGACCAGTTCTTTGAGCTTTTCTCTTAAGGCCTGATCCTGGACAATAAGAAATCGCCAGGGTTCAAAGCCGAAAGAACTGGGTGAGAGGCGAGCGGCTTCCAGAATGTATTGAAAGTTATCATCTGATATTTTTTTGCTTGCGTCAAAAACCTTACAGGCATGACGAAATTGCATCATTTCTAAAAACTGTTCTTTATCCATAATACTGCTTTAAATTAGTCATTCATTGCAAATGATTTTTTTTTGTCTGTAATGGCAGATTTTACAATATTTACATAATCACTGGAAAGCATTAGTTGATCTTTGGACATTTTCTGTTCAACTTTTTCTTGTTCAAGACAGGCACCCAGACTGCCATTTTCAATGGCCAGAGTTAGATAAATATGACTTAAAAGATAATTCTGATGTTTTTTATGATATAGACCCAGTGCTATTTGAGAATCCAGATTATTAGCAAGCACAGCCTGTTGATAGTAGGCTACGGCTTTTTTTGAACTGGTCTTAACACCTAGACCATTTTCATACATTTGACCCAGAATAAAACTGGCCTGAGAATTTGAATGAAAAGCTTCTTCCTTGCATTGAGTTAAAGCTTCTGTATAAGCTTTGCTATTATACAGTTTAGTGCAGGAAGAGGCTGCGTAGGATAAGCTGCTGGCAAAAAACAGTGCGGCTGGAATTGCCAGGTATTTATTAATTGTCATAGTAAGATGCACTCCAGATCCTCAGTGTTATAAAAGCCAAAATCAGGAATACAAATAAAGTCTACTTATACTTATAAGCACTTATAAGTTGAATCCAGGTTCTTAATTTGTATCAATTGTTTTGAATATTTTTATAGTTTGAGGAAAGTTATCGGCCATCCTTTGACCTTGATATTATGTTGATATTTTACGCAGCTTCATGTTTAAAATTATATAGGTGAATACCCCAATTAATATTCCAAAAAACATTAGCTTAGCCCATGCTAATATACCAGGATATTAGCTACAAACTATATAAATTGCAGGTTATTATTTAGAACAAAGATCAGCAGCCACTAAAATCTCATATTGAACTATAATTTTAGCGTGTTTAGATTTTGCCAAAGTTCAGGGCACAATAGCTTCGCTACCTCAAAGAGGCGTACGGAGAATATGAGCATATACAAATATGTGACCATTCAGGTGCCCCCTGAGGGTAGAGTACGATAATAACGCACTCTCTTATTAACAAGGGCTGGATAAAAGATGTATACGCTGAGTAGTTACTGTAAATATAACTAAACTCTGAATAAGGATTGAACCTGGAAAAATCAGTTGACCTCTACTGCAGGTTGAACGGTGAGCGAAGGCAAAGAATATGATGCGGTTGAACATTACTTAAATTTGATTGAACGCTGGAAGTCTTTCATAAAGAACCGGTTCCGGAAAAACTGCTAAATAACATAAGACTCTGGCAAGGTGCTTTTCTGATATCCATGCAATGGGGGGAAATTACATTTCTCAAAAAAACACCTTGCCAGAGTCTCCTGCTTTTTTTACCCGGTACCTCGCCTTAAAAGACGAGGTACCGGGTTTACTGCTGTAATA
>JALVAL010000289.1 GCA_027011205.1 Gammaproteobacteria bacterium | reverse complement strand
AAGTTGGAGATATGCCTCCGACCAACGGGAGGATTTTTCGCAGGGGGTTCAATACCCCCAAGGAAAATTGCTAGCTGGGGTCATCCTCGTATCTATCGCCAAGCGTTTGGCGCAATCCGTCCCGCACAACCGCATCAGCAGCTTTTGCGAGGTCTTTGCGGTTTTTATAATCGGCGGCCTTGAGGGGCGGATGAAACGTCACCCGCACCCGCCCGCCAGTGGACAGGCCAAGGATGACTTTGGCATGGGCGCCAAATTCCATATCCCCCCACCAACCATAAAACCGTTTATCTTTGCCCTTGGGAGGGTAATACGTCACCGTCACCGGCTGCACCCATACGAGGTCTTTCAGCGCCTCGGTGTGAAACACGCTAAACAGGGTCGATTTAAACGGGAGCACCCGCAGCCCGTCAGAGCTGGTGGCTTCTGGGAAAACGCAAAGCTTGTCGCCCCCTGCAATCCGCGCTGCCAGCATCTCTTGCTGCCTTTTGGCCTCCGTGGGTTTCCGCTCGATAAACAGGGTGCCGGTGATGCGCGCCAGCCAGCCGATCACGGGCCAGCCTGCGACCTCGGCTTTGGAGACAAAGTGGATATGGGCGGCGCTGTGCAGCACAAAAATATCGGTCCAGGACGTATGGTTTGCCACAATCGCGCCGCCATGGGCCATTTCTTCGCCCTGAATCTCCAGCTGCAGCCCCGAGATCATGTGGCCGATGCGCGCCCACAGCCGCACCACAGCCCCGCTCATGCGGTCGCCGCCCATGATCCTTTCCAGCCCTTTAGCCAGCGCCCAAAGCAGCACAAGTTCAATCGTTACAATTGCATAGATAGCCAGCCGCACCACCAGCCGGAGCCAGCCGAGCACCCCGAGCCGGGGGTAAGGTTGCGGCTCCACACCTTTCCATAAAACCATTCACAAACGCTCCTTGCTATAATAATCCTTATACCGCTGCACCATGCGGTTGGTGTCCATAATCAGGCATACATCCACTGTATTGAAGCCTTCATCAATATACACCCCGTCGCCCACAAAACCACCAAGGCGCAGATAGGCCCGAATGAGCGGCGGAATCTGCTTGAGGGCCGCGCGCTGGTCAACCATTTCCCACGCCATTTGATCGAGGGACTGATACGCATGCGAGCGCACCCGCAGGTCTTCCGGCGCGAGGTATTTGTGGTGCAGAAAGGTGAGCGCCTGCCTGAGTGGTGCCAAAGCGACCCCGTGAAAAGACGCCACCCCGAAAAGCACATCAATCTCATGGTGCATTACATAATTGCCCAGCGCATCCCACAGCAGGTGCATGCCCATTCCGCCCCGATGGGTTTTAGCAATGCAAGAGCGGCCAAGCTCAAGTGCTTGGCGGTTTTCAAGTTTTCCCAGGTCGAATTCGGCGGCACTGTAAAACCCGATCCCCTTGGCCGCCATATCGCTGCGCATAAGCCGGTAAGCCCCCACAACAAGGCCCTTGTGGCACAGCATAAGGTGGTCGAAATAGGGGTCGAAACGGTCTCGTTCCAGCCGCTCTGCCCTGTCTGTCTCACTGGCTTTCGCACCCATTTCCTCAACGAACACCTCGTAGCGCAAGCGCTGGATGGCGCGCATATCGGCCTCGCTCTGCGCAAATCGGGTTTCAAACTGGTGGCTTTGCATCACACAATCCGCTGGTTGGTTTGGGGTATGTAACCCTTGCCTCCCCGCATCACAAGCCAGATTCAAGTTTTGTTAACCATGATGGCTTAAAGAACAAGATCAAGGCTGACCACATCTGCGTTGATCACCACCTTGCCGGCGTGTTCAAAATTAACGGTTATGCGGTTGCCGATCACCGATTGCACCTGCCCAACGCCCCAATCGGGCTGTTGGGGGTGGCGCACGCGCATACCAGGTGCCAATATAGAATTCATAACGTCCTCCAACACGGGCCACAAAATGCCAGATACTCTCACCGAGCTTATTAGCTCCCGCATATGCCATGATCTTATAAGCCCTGTCGGCGCTATCGGCAACGGGCTGGAATTGATGGAGGCCATGGGCGGCGTATCTCCGGAACTGGAACTGATCGCGCAATCTGCCCAAAGCGCCCAAGCCAAGCTGAAGTTTTTTCGCGTGGCCTTCGGGGCGGGCAGCGGAAATATGATCGGAGGTGCCGAGGCGGAACGCATGGCCGTGGATATGATCTCCTCTGGCCGGGTTTCGCTCAGCATTTCAAAAAGCTGGGGCGCGCGCGAGCGGCGCTTGGTAAAGCTTTTTTATCTGCTGATGCTTTGTGTCGAGTCCAGCTTGCCGCGTGGCGGCGAGATACGATGCACCCCCACCGATTCCGGCTGGCGCCTTACTGTTGAAGGCGTGCCTGTGGCCCCGCCAACCGACCTTTGGCGCTATGTGACTGAGGGGCAAAACGGCATTGATATGAACGCTAAAACTATCCAGTTTTTACTGGCGCGCCAGTGCATGGTCG
>JALVAL010000288.1 GCA_027011205.1 Gammaproteobacteria bacterium | reverse complement strand
CCCTAAGTTAATCGTAAACGGTATTTTTAAAGCAGATAGGGAATTTTAATGGGTTTTATGATAGGGGTGGCCGCAGCATTACTGGTTATATTTCTGCTTGCCTGGCTAACTGTAAAAAATCCTGGCGCAGGCTGGATTGTTTCTATTATTGCTCTTATTCTGGTAATTATTGCTGTTTATTTTTATTTTCAGGAGGATCAGCGGGTTCAGAAACAGAAAAGTCTGATCCCTCTGGAACAGATTCAATTAAGCAATATCAGCCACCAGCTGGCCTATGGAAACTATTATAAATTGACTGGAAAACTATCTAATAAATCTTCCAGGTATAGATTGCAAGCTATTGATCTGAATATAATATTTTATAAGTGTCCAGATCCAGAAAGTACATTGAGTCAATGTCATAAAATCAATTCATTACAACATACACTTCGAACCCTGCTGGATGCTCAGAAATCTAAACCTATAGAAGTCTATTTATTATTAAACGATGAGCTGCTCGGTGATGTGTCTGCTGATAAATTACGCTGGCAGGTTGATGTCGTTTATGGGCTGGGGCTCGATAGACTTTAGATACTGGAATATTTTTCCAGTTTAAGCACCCGGTCTATTTCAAAAAAAATCTTATCAATATTTTTTTTTAATTCAAGCTCAGATAATTCAAACAATGCGGCATCAGTTTTACTGATAATAGCCATTAATGCCGGCGCACCCAGATAACGTAATCCGCCATGTATTTTATGAATGATCTGGCGCAATTCTTCTCTGTCCTCTGCTTTTTGTTTATTCTCAATAATTTTTTTATAAGTGGGTAATTCTTTAATAAACATAGCGAGCAGGTCCTCGGCTAATGACTGGTTTCCTGAAACCACTTTAAGTGCCGTTTTCAGATCCAGAATGTCGATATTTTCAGACATTTAGACTCCCATATATTTTAAGAATAAAGTATTATAAATATAAATTATAATCCATTCCTGGATCACATGATATTCTCAGGGCCAAAAAATGACTTATCCCACCATTGAAGATTTTGTAGGTAATACTCCGCTGGTTCGTTTACAACGATTACCGGGGGCTACCAGCAATACTATCCTGGTCAAACTCGAAGGCAATAACCCCGCCGGTTCTGTGAAAGACAGACCTGCTTTGAGTATGATTACCAGAGCGGAACAAAGAGGTGATATTAAACCAGGAGATACTCTAATAGAAGCGACTAGTGGTAATACCGGAATTGCTCTGGCTATGGCGGCCGCTATTAAGGGCTATAAAATGGTTTTAATTATGCCTGACAATATGAGTGAGGAGCGCCGCGGTGTGATGAAAGCCTTTGGAGCAGAAATTGTTTTAACACCTGCAAAAGACAGTATGGAAGGAGCCATTGATTTGTCCAGAGAAATGGAACAACAGGGCAGAGGTATCGTGCTGGATCAATTTTCCAATCCAGATAATCCCATTGCTCATTATTTTGGTACAGGACCTGAGATCTGGCGTGATACAAAAGGTGAAATCAGCCATTTTGTCAGTGCTATGGGAACTACTGGTACCATAATGGGTACTGCCCGATATTTAAAAGAGCAAAATTCCAATATTGAAATTGTCGGTGTGCAACCTGTAGAAGGTGCTCATATACCGGGTATTCGACGCTGGCCTGAGGAGTACCTGCCTAAAATTTATCATCCCGAAGAAGTTGATACAATTCTGGATATTGATCAGGACAGTGCCGAGAATACTGTACGCGCACTGGCTTCTGAAGAAGGTATTTTTGCCGGGGTATCTTCCGGCGGTGCCGTTGCTGCCGCACTGAATTTAAGTAAAACACTTGAAAATGCGACTATTGTCGTTATCATCTGTGATCGGGGTGACCGGTATTTATCCACCGGGGTTTTTCCAGCTTAAGAGGCTAACTATACTATTAATAAATCTATTCGCTCTGCCCATAGAACATCGGCCAGGCATAAGCTCTGGCTGTTGATATCTGTCTGTCTGTTTATCCTGATGAGCATACAGCCAGGTCAGGCCATTGAGCGCATATCACTTTCTATTGAACATATTTTTAAATCTCTTAATCCGCTATCAGATGCTCAACAGAGTCATGCTTCCGGAGTTTTTCTACAGGCACTGAATCTTGATAAGCTTAAAATTGATCTGGATCTCAGTACTGATTCTGCCGGCTTTTCGGTTTCTCTAGAACAGTTCAATTTACCTGAACCATATCAACAGATAAGGCAATTAAAATTTAATTGTCAGACTCTGGATATACAAGCTGATTATGTTTATTGCCAGGGCAAAACATTATCAGTTGACAGTCTGTTTTCTAATCGAGTTGCTACCAGTACAGATTTTAATTTTCGATACTTTTTCAGTGAGCAGCGCCTGGTTATAAGTATTAATAAATTGAATGCAGGGCAGGGTAATATTTCAGCTACTCTGACAATGGATGAATATAACTGGTCAGTAGATTTTAATGC
>JALVAL010000287.1 GCA_027011205.1 Gammaproteobacteria bacterium | reverse complement strand
CAATGTAATGATAACATGAAAACACTTGTTTCAGGACTTATTGGAGGTGGTAGCCTTATAACCAAAGGCTGGTTAAAAAAAGTAATTAAAATATTATTAAAAGAACTTAAAAAAGATAAAATCAAATTCAATGGTATTGCCTGTCGAAATGCTAATGTAATGGAGTACTAATTATGCCTTGTTATGATTTCAGTAACTTTGGTCAATACTTTAATGAAAATATGAACGCAATAGGTTTGCCATCATCAACAGATTTATTCGGCTCAACAACTCTTGCTTATGCAAATATCCGAGAGCTTGCAGAAGCTGTATCTCTTTATGGTCGACATATTACTCTTGCTGAAGTCTGGGGTGCTTCAAGTAAACTAGAAAGACTTAGAACTACAGGCCCAATTATAGCCTCATATTACACAGGAGCGGCTGCTGGAAGTCTCTCCGTTGCATTGGGAAGAACATTAGGCTGTGGCACACCATTTCCGATGTAATATGGCAGTTACGTGAAAATAGAATACATGCAATTTGGATTGAAAGTGAATTACGAACAAATCCCCAACTTCTTAACCCCGTGAGATAAAATATGGAACAAAGTTGGATTGGCTTATTAATTGTTATCAGTATGGTTTTATTATTTATGATAATATCAATTCTGACCTCCACAATAAGAGAAAATAGATTACAAAAGGCTGGTATATTACCTACAGTAAATAATACCACTGATGATGACATAAAACGTTTAGCCAATAGTCCATATAGAATATGGGCTATTAAACGGTATAGACAAGTTCATAATGTTTCATTAAAAGAAGCTAAAAAAAAAATAGATAGCTTAAAGAAGAGTTAAGACCTATATAGTTGTAACATTTCGTTCTTTACGCTCAACTGAACGTAATCCCCCCATTTATAAAGCAGAATTATTTTTCGGGGGGATTACCAGATCAGGTCTGAACTACTACAGATGACTGTTGTCACAACTGGGTCTACACCCTAGTCAAAGTCAGGCACTGTCTCGCTAAATGCAGATCTAATCAAGAGTTGTAAATATTTCAGTTATTCAGGTTGAACTATTTTCCTGGCTATTCTAAATCCGGTAACAGCATTACCATGGCTGATATTCAGTACCTTATTATTTAATGTGCATGTTTTTATGCTGTCCGTATAGGCTCCACCCATTGCAGCAACCTGTTTACCATCAATAGTAAATTCTCTGGCATTACCCACCGTATTTAATAAACCCCAGGGATTTGAGCCACCCGTGTTAACATTCATTAAACTTTTACCTTTTAATAATCTGCTGCCATACTGAATCCGGCAATTAATATCACCCGTCTGAAAATTGGTGTTAGCTGAAGCCGCATACTGCCATTGTTTTAAGCCGGGTATAAAATAAGTCTTACTGGTCACAGCACTGAGCCAGTGTACATAATTTTTTGCCTGTTCTATATTAATACCTGTTACCGGGAATGATAGTGGCTGCTTATTTATTTTACATTCTCCGCTTATCTGACAATATAGATTATAATCCCGATTACTTATCTCATATCGTGATATTGCAAAGGCCCGTTGTCCACTATAACCCGGCACCACTACCAATGTTGGTGCTTTAACATCATAACTTATATAATCATAACAGCGTGCCCGCTTTTTTTTGCCATAACCGGCAAACCTGGATCGGCAATTATCTTTATCAATAAAAGATTTTATTTTGTCTGATTTTATTGAATCATTTGCAGTCCGGCTTAGTTCATTATTATTGACATTAGTTGGTATCCGTCGACTGGTATTAACCAATTCAATTTGTTTATTGGTTTTCTTTAACAAATTTCGCAGGCCGTTATGCTGTCTTTGAATTTTCAGCCCCATATTTATTAATTTTTTTGCATGCTGGTAATTTTTTTTCTTAAATTGCTGTTGGGACAGCAAGTAATAGGCTCTCGTTATTGCATCTCTGGCCTGTACGAATACATAGGGGTCGTTCCGTCCTAAAATTCGCTCCAGTGATTGATAAGTTCTTAAGGCTGTATCCATTTGCAAAGCTTTTATCTGACTATTAAGTGTGGTTTTCAAGCCGCTGATATTAGCCAGTCGCTGTTTTGCCTTATGTTTTATCTGCGCGATATTTTCAAGGGCAGTTAAAATAGCTTCTTCATCACTTAAACCATAAATTGATGGGTTCAATGTTCGGGCATACTCAAGAAAATGTCGTGCCTCAATCAAACGTCCCTGGTCTCTCATTTTAATGGCATAGTTAAGATACAACCTGGATAATGTCTGCTTTTTTTTAAGCAGCCAGCGGGAATTCGAACCTAATACTTTTTCCAGCAGTGTTATGCTTTCCCTGATTTTATTATTAGACTCATCCGTCAGCTTATTAGATGTTGTTGTCTCTTCAACTATTTGTTTTAATTGCCGGATATGATTTTTCTTAATTATTATTTCTGAGTTATGTTCTGTAATTTGCTTATTAT
>JALVAL010000286.1 GCA_027011205.1 Gammaproteobacteria bacterium | reverse complement strand
GTATTTAAATGTAGCTCAAACATTTTTAGACAGTGGTTTTATTGCGGCCTTTAAACACTGGAGCTGGCCTTTTTATCCGATTTTTTTTGCTTTGGTGCATCAAATTACTGGTTTGAGTCTGGAGTATTCTGCTTACCTGCTTAATGCAGTGCTCAATGTTATCGTGTGTGTGTCCTTTGTAAAAATATATTCCCGCATTGCTTTTGACGGGCATCGTTTATGGGTTGCAGTACTGTTTATAATTTCTTTTACCGGTTTTAATGATTATCGGGGTGATATTATCCGAGGCTATGGTTTCTGGGCTTTTACCCTGCTGGCTTTAAATTATTACCTGGTTTTTTTTCAGACTGCCAATAAGGTGGACGCTCTCAAATGGCAGCTGGCCATTTTTATGGCTGCTTTATTTCGACCCGAAGCCATTATTTTTGCTATGGCAGCCCCGTTGTTTTTTCTGTTTTATCCGGGGAAATCATTTAAAAATCACGTTATCCAGTTTGCTTATTCAAGCAGTTTTATCTTAACCGTTGTTACCCTGGTTATTATGGTATTTGTTTTTTCTTCAGAGTTTCAGCAATTTTTAATCAAACACATGCCGGTACAGGCAGACTATATATCCCCGTCTTTTTTGCTGGGCAGTTTTTATCAGGGAGTGGAAAATTTTAAAGAGCATGTACTGGTATTTGATTTTTCAGCTAAATATGCCGGTTTGATCCTGGCCAGTGGTTTAATGACCATGCTGATATACAAGATAATACTGAATATGGGATGGGTTTATACTGGAATTTGGGCAATAGGGGCGTATAAAAAATGGCTTAAATTAAAACCGGAATCCTGGATTGTTTTATATTTTGCACTCATTGCTCTGGCTGTTTTAATGTCGCTTAATTTTTCCCGTTTTTATGTCTCATCCCGCTATATTGTGTTACTGGTTATTATTTCAGGCTTAATTGTGACGCAATATGTGGATGTCCTGCTGTTGAGACTGAGTCAGGCGAGAAAAAAATGGTTATTTGGGCTGCTGGTTCTGTATATCACCTTCCAATTTCTGGACAGTGTGATCACCCATGGCACATCAAAAGCGCCGATAAAGGATATTGCTCAATGGGCTGTTCAGGAATTGCCGGAAAAGGCCATTTTTTGCCTGTAATGAAGCACGGTTTAATTATTACTCACATAATCGTTGTATCGATATTACAAATATTCCCGATTTTTATACGAAGAGAAATTTAACTTATCTGAATCAGAAGGGCGTTCAATATTTATTATTATGGGTAAACCATAATAATCTGGAATTGCAAAAAGTTCTTAATCAGGATAAGCCGTTTACTGTGTTGAAAAAATTAAGTAATCGTAAAGGTGATTCAGGAATTTTGTATTCCATTAACTACCAGGCTCTAAAATAAAGCGTTTATAATAAAAATTCAGCAGCACTTAGTTCTTTCTCCCTCTGGGCGAAGGTCAAGGTCAGGATGAGGCTTTTATTGATAGCCCATATCCGAAAGTATTGATATTACCTCTGGGGCAATCTTTTCAGCAAATGCTCTATGTCCTTTAGCTGTCCAGTGAGAGTCATTTTTAAAAGTATAAGGCGGGGCAGCTTTACCATCAGGAGATATAGAAGAGGCTTTAATAATAGTAATACCTGATTTTGATAAATATTGCTGATTCACCTGTTCGGGTTCTAGATCATCAGACAATAAAAGTGCAAACCGGGCTTTATTGTCAGTAACGGATTTTGCCAGTTGCTGAATAATGTTGGTGGTTAAAATATCTGCTGTAGCCGTTTTCTCTATAGTTTTTAAGATCTCTGCCTGTGCCACTTTAGGAGTGGCTGCAAAATACAGCTTTTTTAACATATCAGGATGCTGTCTGATTAACATGGTGATATAAGTAAAAAATGCAGAATAATCGGTGAGGTTTATCTGTAACTGACACAGACTGCGATTAAAGGAAGTATCCAGTCGTTTAATGTGAGAGTCCTGATCGAGTCGAAATTCAGAACAAATGGGATATTCAGGAGTAGGGTAAGCGATAAGATTTATGTCTGCACCATAGGTTTTTTCCTTAAGAGCAAAAGCGGGTTTGCCAAATGGCCGGCGCATCCTGTGCAGGGTAATATTATTTAACGGATCATTGCTGACGTGTAAAAACAGCACCAGATCCGGTTTCAGATTTTTGCCCTTCTCCTTATAGTACAAATAACTCTGGTCGGTTCCATAGCCTCTGACACCGGCATTAATGACCTGAACGGGCGTGTTTAACTGTTCATTTAAAATCGCTTCTAATTGTAAACTATAGGTTTTATCAAAAGGTACTTCAAAACCTGCCGTAATGGAGTCACCCAGCACAAGAATACGCAGCCCTTTTTTAGCTGTGATTTGCGGGCCTCTTAATCCATCAGAGTTAATATGTATGCGGGTAGAAAATTCAACTGGCCAGGGTCTGGGTCCAATATAATCCGCCTCTGAATTGGGAATATG
>JALVAL010000285.1 GCA_027011205.1 Gammaproteobacteria bacterium | reverse complement strand
CTATTACTACAGTCTAAAAAGACTGCCTGCCGGTGCTGTTATGGAGATTTATTATGCATCCTATGCTTACCATTGCCACCCGAGCCGCCCGTGCGGCCGGTACTGTTATTTACCGTTCTATGGATAAGGTGGACAGCCTGAAAATCACCACCAAAGCAGCCAATGATTTTGTCAGCGATGTGGATCGCCAGGCAGAGCAGGTTATTATTGAAACCATTAAAAAATCTTATCCTGATCATGCCATTAAGGCCGAAGAAAATGGTGAACTGGACGGCAATCCGGATTTTCAATGGATCATTGACCCACTGGACGGGACCACTAATTTTCTGCACGGTTTTCCTCAGTTTGCCGTATCCATTGCGTTTAAACAAAATGGCCGCCTGTCCCAGGCGGTTGTTTTTAACCCGGTTAATCAGGAACTGTTTACTGCCAGTCGCGGTGATGGTGCCATGCTCAATGACCGCAAGCTCCGAGTATCCAAACAGCGTGGACTTGACGGTGCCTTATTAGGAACGGGATTCCCGTTCAAGGATCAACAGCATCTTGATACCTATCTGGCCACCTTTAAAGCCCTGTTTCCCATGACAGCCGGTATCCGCCGACCCGGCTCTGCCGCACTGGATCTGGCCTTTGTTGCGGCTGGACGACTGGATGGCTTCTGGGAAATCGGTTTAAATGACTGGGACATGGCAGCCGGCGCTTTATTAGTTCGTGAAGCCGGCGGTCTGGTAGGCGATTTCGGCGGCGGCGATGATTACCTGAAAACGGGCAATGTGGTAGCAGGTTCACCCAGGGTATTTAAAGAAATTCTGCAGCATATCCAGCCGCATTTAAATGAACAACTGGCACGGTAAGTAGAGCAGGTTTCAGGTCTTTTGCCTGAAACCTGCTACCTGCTTTTAAACTTCTTCGTAAACTTCTTCCTGCTCACCACCCTCACGTTTAACCGGTGCCAGATCCTCCTTACTGATCCCCATAGCGACCAGAACCGAACTGGCCACGTAAATAGATGAATAAGTACCCACAATAATACCGGCTAATAAGGCCGTAGCAAAACCATGAATCAGCTTGCCGCCAAATATAAATAAAGCAATCAATACCAGCAAAGTGGTTAAGGACGTGATAATAGTTCTGGATAAGGTCTGGTTAAGAGAGGCATCAATAATTTCAATTGCCCCGCTTTTTCTGATTTTTCTGAAATTTTCACGAATGCGGTCAAACACTACAATAGTATCGTTTAATGAATAACCAATCACTGCCAGAATTGCTGCCAGTACCGTTAAATCAAACTCAATACCAAAAACTGAAAACAGCCCCAGCACAATAATCACATCGTGTGCCAATGCTGCTACTGAACCCAGTGCGAAACGGTATTCAAAACGCAGAGCCACATAAGCAAGAATACAGACCAGTGCTGCCAGCATGGCAATACCACCGGTTTCGGTCAGTTCTTCACCCACCTGCGGCCCGACAAATTCTACTCGTCTGTTTTCTACTGCAGGATCCATTTTATGCAACAGTTCAAATAACCGGGTTGAAATCTGTGCATTGGATATACCTTCTTTAGGAGCCACACGTAATAGAACCTCGCTGGCAGAACCAAAATGCTGCACTACCGCATCTGGGAAGTTATTATTATGCAGCTGTTCCCTAATAGGACTCAGCTCAACCGCCTTGGGATAGGCAACTTCCAGCAGTGTACCACCGGTAAAATCCAGCCCGAACTGTAAGCCGCGTACCGCAAGTGAGGCAATGGATATAACAATCAAAGAGACGGATATAAACATGGCAATTTTGCGTTGTGCCATAAAGTTAATATGTGTATCTGTAAAAATCTGCATAATTTTATCTTTTTTCCAATACTATTCAGGGCATACTTCAGGTAGAAAGTTCAGGTCTGTGCTAAAGCCAGACAACAAGAGCTCCTAATCAAAAACAGCCTAAATTGAAATTTCCTTAATTCGCTTTCCACCATAGAGGTAATTAACGACCGCCCGAGTCACCATAATAGCTGTAAACATGGAAGTCATAATACCAACGGACAGGGTTACTGCAAAACCTTTTACAGCTCCGGTACCCACAACAAAAAGTACAAAGGCAGCAATTAAAGTGGTGATATTCGAATCTGCAATGGTCATTAATGCTTTTTCATAACCGGCATGAATACTGTTCTGAGGTGAGTTGCCATTGCGTAATTCCTCACGTATGCGCTCAAAAATCAGGACATTGGCATCGACCGCCATACCGACGGTTAATACAATACCGGCAATACCGGGTAATGTCAGAGTAGCCTGTAATATGGACAGAACCGCAACAATAATGATCAGGTTTAAGCCCAGCGCCAGATTGGCAATCATACCAAATTTACGATACCAGACAGCCATAAACACCAGTACTGCAATAAAACCGATAATAACAGACTCAAAACCTTTATCAATATTATCCTGACCCAGACTTGGACCAATGGTACGCTCTTCAATAATGTACACCGGAGCCGCCAGTGCACCGGCTCTTAATAATAAGGACAGGTCATTGGCTTCCTGGACACTATCCAGACCCGTGGTTTCAAAACGGTTGGAGAAGTGTCCGCGAATAACGGCATTACTGATCACTTCTTCTGTAGTATGACGCTTAACTTCAGGTTTACCATGCTCATCACGTACAATATTGCCGTCTTTATCACGTACTGTTTCCTGTTTGGTTTCCAGATACACAACCGCCATACGCTTACCGATATTATCCTGGGTAAAGGCACCCATGCGTTTACCGCCATAACCATCCAGAGAGACATTAACCTTTGCACCACCAGACTTAGAGTCAATACCTGCCTGTGCGTTTGTAACGTGTTCACCCGTCACAATAACGCGTTTCTTCAATAACACGGGAACGGGAGGAATGACCCGGCTGCCTTCTTTACGCTCACGGGTATAATAAATTTTAGACCCGGCAGGTACATGGCCATTTAATGCCTCTGTTACCGTGTGCTCTTCATCAACTGCACGATATTCCAGGGTAGCAGTTGCTCCCAGAATATCTTTTGCACCCGCTGTATCCTGAATACCGGGCAACTGAATAACAATCCGATCATCACCCTGCTGCTGAATAATGGGTTCAACCAGACCATGAAATTTTTCATCAATTCGTTTTCTTAAGGTGGTTATGTTCTGCTTAAGAGCAAACATTTTCAGTTCTTTTAATTTAGCCTTGCTTAAGCGACCACGTAATAGATAAGCATTGGTCTCATCTTTTTCAGTAAAGCTAAGATCGCGCATTTCCCGACGCAGTACATCAAGACCTTTTTCACGCAACTCCGGATTTTTAAAACGAATAACGATATCGTTATCAATCCGCTTACTGCCCAGATAACGTATTCTGGCTTTGCGCAAAAGAGTACGGGAATCACTGACATAGGTGTTTACGGATTTAATAATAGCAGCATCCATATCCACCTGCATCAGAAAATAAACACCGCCACGTAAATCCAGCCCCAGATACATGGGCTGGCCATTCATATCCAGCAGCCATTGCGGGGTTGCAGGTGCCAGATTTAAGGCTACCGCATAGCCATCACCTAATACTGTTTCCGCCACTTTTTTAGCTTTTAACTGTTCTTCTTCACTGTTAAGACGAAATAACAGGCCGGTTTTTGAAAATTTGGCACTGCGATAATGAATACCTTCTTTTTCAAATTGCTGGCTTAACTGTACCAGGGTCTGCTGGGTAATTTTGACATTTCGGGAGGACGAAGCCACCTGCAGAGCAGGATCTTCACCATAAATATTCGGCAGTGCATAAAAGACACTGGCAACCACGATCATAATGATCAGTATGTATTTCCAAAGAGGATAATGATTAAGCATGTTGGTTAGCTTTATTTTAGTTTTAAAATCAATCAAAAAAGCCTGAACGGTTATTTAAACAGTACAGGCATTGGTAGCGGGATATTATCAGTATCTATGCCAGCCAGCAGCAATTAATTCTTGATACTTTTTATAGTACCTTTAGGCTGAATCGTTGCAATAGATGCACGCTGAATATTGAGTTTGACATCGTTGGAGACTTCAATAGTGACAAAACTGTCATGCAGACCCACAATCTTACCCAGAACACCGCCATTGGTCACGATTTCATCCCCTTTTTTCAGAGAATCAACCATTGCCTGGTGCTCTTTCATTTTTTTATTCTGCGGACGAATAAACAGCAGATAAAAAATAACAAAAATACCGCCAAATACCAGTAACTGTGATATCAGATTTGGAGTAGCACCGACTGCTGCCGCACCTTCGGCGAATGCATCTTCAATAAAAAAACTCATTTTATGTCCTTAATTTATTACTAAAAATTCTGTTCACTGCACGGACGTTCGAAATCCGATGTATCAGTTCTCTCAAAGTGGCGCTATTATGCCACAAATTCAAGGGATTTAGGGGGCTCATTGACGTTTATCATAAAATTCCTGCGCAAATTCATTAAAACGGCCTGTTTCAATAGCTTCTCGTATTCCCTGCATCAGCTCCTGGTAATAATACAGGTTGTGCAGGGTATTTAAGCGCGAGCCCAGCATCTCATTGGTTTTATCCAGATGGCGCAAATAGGCTCGGGAATAGTTTTGACAGGTATAACACCGACAAGTTTCATCCAGAGGACGAGTATCGAACTGATGTTTCTGGTTACGAATTTTAACCACACCCTGATGAGTAAATAAATGGCCGTTCCTGGCATTGCGGGTAGGCATAACGCAGTCAAACATATCCACGCCCCTGCGCACCGCTTCGACAATATCTTCCGGTCGCCCTACGCCCATTAAATAACGCGGTTTGTCGTGAGGCATTTTAGCGGTGATGTGCTCCAGAATTTTAATCATTTCCTGTTTGGGCTCTCCCACAGACAGCCCGCCAATCGCATAACCGTCAAAGCCGATTTCTGTTAAACCCTGCAGGGAAACATCTCTCAACTGTGGATACATACCACCCTGAATAATACCAAACAACGCAGTGCTGTCATGCTCATCAGGAGCCAGTTTATTAAATTCATCTCTGGAGCGCTGTGCCCAGCGCAGAGATAATTCCATGGAGATACGAGCTTCTTCCTCGGTGGCCGGATAGGGCGTGCATTCATCAAAAATCATCACAATCTCTGAGCCCAGAGTTCTTTGTACCTGCATGGACTCTTCCGGCCCCATAAATACCTTGCGGCCATCCACCGGCGAAGCAAAGGTAACCCCCTGTTCGGTAATTTTGCGCAATTCACCCAGACTGAAGACCTGAAAACCACCGGAATCCGTCAAAATAGGCTTTTGCCAGTGCATAAAGTTGTGTAAACCTTTATGCACCTTAATAACTTCCATACCCGGTCTAAGCATCAGATGAAAAGTATTGCCCAGTATTATTTCTGCGCCAATGGCTTCCAGCTCTTCAGGAGTCATGGCCTTTACTGTCGCTGCCGTACCTACCGGCATAAAAGCAGGCGTCTGTATCGACCCTCTGGGAAAACTGATCCGGCCCCGGCGTCTTGTGCCATCGGTGGTTATTAATTCAAACTTCATAATTCAACTTTTATTGTTCAGGTGCAGCCTTTGCGGCGGATATTGATGATATTTTCTGAGGGCTTATAAACATGGCATCACCATAACTAAAAAACCGGTAGTGTTCTTTTATAGCATGCTGATAGGCTTTTCTGACATGCTCCAGACCGGCAAAAGCACTGATCAGCATCAGCAGGGTGCTTTCCGGCAGATGGAAATTGGTCACCAGAGCATCTACTACCTTAAACTGATATCCGGGATAAATAAAAATGTCCGTATCATTATGAAACTCTTCAATTTCACCCGGATGCTTACCAAAGCTGGACGCACTTTCCAGGCTCCTCATAGCAGTCGTACCCACAGCAATGACCCGTCCGCCCCGTGCCTGAGTCTGGCTGATTTGCTCAACGGTCTGTGCTGACACATCCACGTATTCGGAATGCATTTTATGGTCGCTGATATTTTCCACCCGCACCGGTTGAAAAGTACCGGCACCGACATGCAGAGTCACCCAGGCCGTATCAACCCCCATACTGCGTATTTTCTCCAGCAGGCTCTCATCAAAATGCAGCCCGGCAGTAGGAGCCGCCACGGCCCCTTTTTCTCTGGCATAAACGGTCTGGTAGCGTTGCTGGTCTGCCTGTTCATCGGCACGCTCCACATAGGGCGGAAGAGGTATGTGGCCGTATTGTTCCAGAACATCAAACACGACATCGGAGGCTGATAAGAGGTGCAATAGAAACAGGTCGCCTTTGCGTGCCTGCATGACGACCTGAAAGCCGGCACCCTTATCACTGCCCAACGTCAGTACAGCACCGGCTTTGGGGGATTTACTGGAACGAACATGAGCCAGAAAGGACTGTTCATCCAGCACCCGCTCAACCAGTACTTCTATTTTACCACCACTACTCTTATGACCAAACAGCCGCGCAGGGATCACCCGGGTATTGTTAAAAACCAGCAGGTCTCCGCTATTAAGCTGTTCAGGCAGGGCAATAAAGTATTTGTCCTGTAACTCACCCGTTTGCCCATCCAGACATAAAAGGCGACTGTCAGTACGTGCTTTTAAAGGATATTGAGCTATCAGTTCTGCAGGCAGTTCAAAATTAAAGTCGGACAATTTCATAGCGGGGCATTTTAACAAAGATCAGGGGAACTGACACACTTGAAATGAGTGTTAAGAGAAAAAACTTGTCAGATCAATAAATTTCCCTATAATATGTCTTCTCATTCACTTCAAATGAGTCAAATATGGCGGTGTGGTGGAATTGGTAGACACGCGTGATTCAAAATCACGTGCCTTCGGGCGTGACGGTTCGAGTCCGTCCTCCGCTACCATATTTACAGGTGCTGATTAACAGTGCTAATCTTGAACCCCAGATTTTTGCCACCGCATGTTCTGTTCCAGGCAGACCGACAATCAGACTTGTCAGCTCAATTAATCCAAAAATAACCACCGGTAGAAAATACCCGAGAACCTGTCCCGGCACTACAAAAAACACCGCCGCAGCGAGTCCGGAAAACAGACTGCCGATAAAAATCAAGTTCCAGGAAAAGGTTTTCTTAGAGGCTCATTTTCTTCATCATACCGGGCATTTGAATTTTTCTTACCGGAGCGGTAATTGTTTTTTTACTGCCATCAGCAAATTCCAGGGTTAAGGAAACTTTCTGGTTTAATTTTAAATTCTCTTTAAGGTTAATTAACATAATATGCAGGCCACCGGGCTGCAGAACGGTTTTACCTTTAGCTGGAATAGTGATCTTCATAACACGCCGCATTTTCATCATGCCATTTTCGTGTATATGAGAATGCAGTTCTACTACCTCAGCTGCCGGACTACTTGCGGTAACAACCGTGTGCGGCTGATCTGAGGAATTCTCTAATTGTAAAAAAGAGGCACTTATCTTCTGTCCCGGAGGAACCGCACGGATATAAGGGTCTACCACCCTGACCACATCACCGGCCACTGAATCAGCAGATACCTGTGCTGTCAGAAGCAGAGTCAATGACAGCAAAATAAAGTATTGCAATTTTTTCATAAGGACTCCTAACTGGAATATACCAGACAGTTCAAACATAGAATTTCAGAGTTAACGATTATTTATCTTGCAGATATTTTCTTATAGCGGCCAGAATCTGCTCAGGTAAAGTCCCATGAGGCAAACGCTCTACCAGTCTGCCCTGCGGATCCACTACATATGTTTCTGAAGAATGATCCACCACATAATCAGTTGCTGATTGCAGCACCACTTTCTGGTAAACCGCCCCATATCGCTTTGCCAGTTCAGCAATACGCTCAGGCTTATCGGTAAGACCTTTTATGGCTGGATGAAAGTAACGAGTGTATTCATCCAGCCGCTGCAGAGTGTCCCTTTGTGGATCCACACTGATAAACAGCCCCTGTACCTGCTGTAATTGCTCTGGTTTTAATTGTGCCAGAGCTCCCGCCATCATCGACAGACTGGTCGGACATATATCCGGGCACATGGTATAACCAAAATAAATTAAAACCACCTTGCCACGGTAATCTTTCAGAGCAACCGGACCATCCAGAGACTGTAAGGTAAAATCACCGCCTGACGGCAGACCTGAGCCGGATAAACCAGGTACAGCCCCTTGCATTGAAGAGTCACCTGGCTGCCAGATAAAAAGCACATACATAATCGCCAGCAGCAGGACAGTAATAATAACGGGCAATAGTTTTTTCATTATTCAATAATGCTTATGCGTTACAAAGATAAAAGGCGCTATTATAATACCTTTATCAGTCTGCAGATAAACATCAGCCTGCCATTCCATCTGATTTCTGATACAAACCGGCAACATCCCGGTACCCGTCCAGCGGCCATTCTGAGTATTAGCCAACTTAACGTTATTGGGTCCCATATTCATGGTTGTCCCTTTAAAATCGACAGCAATCGCCTCAACCTTAAGCCTCTCTAACTGCACTGAAATATTAATGGGTTTAACTAAAGGAACCGGTCTGGGAGTAATAGACAGACTGACGACCCCATCTGACCATTTAAGAGTACAGGCAGATTTCTGCAGATCACAATTGCGATCTGCTTCAAGCCGTAATAGAACTTCTTGTGTTTTTTCCTGCTGGCTTTTATACCAGGCAGCAGAGACCAGTACAACAATTAAAACAACAGACAAAATGGACATCAAAAGTGTACGTTTTTCCATTATTAAATTTT
>JALVAL010000284.1 GCA_027011205.1 Gammaproteobacteria bacterium | reverse complement strand
GCTTATATATTTATTTATTATAATAAATATATCAGACAGGTAAAAAAACAATGATAAAAATAATAACATCCAGATTTTTAATAGTATTGGTCAGCTTAATGGGTATGCTGTTACCATCAGTAAGCCTGCAGGCTCAGGACTGGATATATACGACTGTTAAGGGTGATAATATCTGGGATTTAAGTGAAAAACATCTGGATACCGTGCTGCGTTTCAAACAGATAAAAACCATCAATGATGTAAAAGCACCTAAACGGCTTCAGCCAGGCACCAAATTACGCATACCTATGAAATGGGTGCGCAGTAATCCTGTTTCTGCTGAAATACTTGAAGTGCATGGCAGTATAGAGATACAGCGAAATAATGGTGCTATAGAAAAAAATGTCAAACCTGGTACCAGACTTAAGCTAGGCGATCAACTAAAATCCAGTGCTGATAGTTCTGTTGCAGTTAAGTTTGCTGACAAAAGTATCCTGACTCTGCATCAAAACAGTTTAATTCGTTTTGATCACTTAACTGCGTATGGCACAACGGGTATGGTCGATACTCGTATGAATTTGCTAAAAGGTCGTATGGATACCCGGGTAACACCGGCCGTCGGACCTGGTTCCCGTTTTGAAATTAAGACACCATCGGCAATTAGTGCAGTTCGTGGAACAGAATATCGTGCTGCCATTTTAAATTCTGAAGAAACTTCCAATATTGAAGTATTAAAAGGTAAGGTTGCGGTCAGTGGTGCAAAAAAGAAAAAACTGATTAAGGCTGGTTTTGGTACCCAGGTTGTGCTGGGTAAGCCGCCTATTGCGGCCCGTAAACTACTGCCGTCGCCAACTCTTAAACTATTACCAAACCGTATTCGTCGTATTAACTGGATGATTCAGTGGGAGCCGATTAAGGGCGCTGAGAAATATCGGATAGAAGTTGCGGATCATCCACAATTTAATACTTTAATCTGGCATGAATTCAGTGCTTATACCAGGGCCGCTTTTCCAGACCTTGTTGATGGACATTATTATGTACGAGTGCGTGGAGTTGATAAACTGGCACTGGAAGGCAAAAGTGTGGTTCAGGAAATTGTGCTGGATGCCCACCCCCAGCCACCGGTACAGTTAAAACCGGATGAAAACTTTGTATTACGTGGTAAGTCCCCAGAACTGCAATGGACTGCCTCTGCCGATGCCGCCGGATATCGACTGGAAATAGCCGCTGATAAGGCATTTAAAACTATTCTGCTGGATCGCAGTGATTTGGAGAAGAACCATTATAATGCCTCAAAATTTAATAAAATCGGGCATTATTACTGGCGTCTGAGCAGTATCGCTCCTGATGGAGAAGTGGGACCGGTCGGTACTACCCGAGGCTATGAGATAAAGCCAGTGCCGGAAAAAGTGTCTCCTGATCTGCTGGCCGCAGATGATGGTAAATTAAATGCGACCTGGGAGAAAGGAACCCGCAACCAGACTTATCAGGTTCAGCTGGCTTATGATGACCAGTTTAATGAACTGGAATTTGATAAAAAAACCAGAGCAGCAAAAATCAGTTTTAAACCCATAAGCGGGCAGGTGCGATATTTAAGGATCCGCAGTATTGAACAAGACGGCTATCTGGGGCCCTGGGGTACCGTTCAACGGATCGATCCGCTGCCGGATGATTCCCTGTGGTGGGTACCGTTGCTGGGTATACTGGGTATAATCCTGATTTAAGCCAATGAGACTTTCAGAACAACATAAATCTATTTTATACCGGATATTGCTGGTTATTATTCTGGTATCCATAGGGGCGTTTCTATCTGGCAGTAAATATCTGCAGCGTCTGGATCTGGTTACTTATGATGCTCTGTTGCCCTTGCAATCCGGGTATTTTAGTCCACAGGTTACGATTGTTGCTATTGATGATGCCAGTCTTCAGAAACTGGGGCGCTGGCCCTGGTCCCGTCGGCGTCATGCCGAGCTGATTCAGCAGTTGACGGCTATGGGGGCTCGTGCTATTGGTATTGACATTCTTTTTACCGAAGCACAAAAAGATGATCCCGGGGCTGATCTTTTACTGGCACAGGCTATTGCAGAAAATAACCATACTGTTCTGGTAGTGGCTCCAATGCAGCAAACGCCTGATGATCCTATTTCTGAAATTCTGCCCATACCGGAGCTGGCGGCTGTAGCAAAGGCGCTGGGCCATGTAGACGTAGAACTTGATCGCGATGGTTTATGCCGCCGTTTTTATCTTTATGCGGGTCTGGGTGATGCGCACTGGCCGTCTCTTGCTCAGGCAATGTTAATGGTTGCGGGCGACGTTAGGCCTGAGTTCAATAAGCCGGCCGCTTCTGACGATGTGCCTGTTAAAGGGATGGGATGGGTACGTCAGCATCAGATTTTAATTCCTTATGCCAAAACCGGAGAACGGCCGAATATTATTTCCTATGTTGATATTATTTCTCAGCAGGTTCCGGCCTCAGCTATTAAAGGGAAATATATACTGGTTGGAG
>JALVAL010000283.1 GCA_027011205.1 Gammaproteobacteria bacterium | reverse complement strand
ATACTAATACATAAAATATTTAGACTCTTTTAGACATCATCTCTTTCGCTAAAAAACCATAAGGGGTTCTTATGAAATACTCTGTCTCACCTGTCATTACCGCAGCAGCATTTCTTTGCAGCCTGCTTTTGTCAAACTCAGTTTTAAGTAATAACGCCCCGAATATTTATACCGTTTCTAAAGCTCAGTCTAACAATCAAATTTCCCTCGGTGGTACAGTTATCCCGTGGAAAACAGTAAAACTTACCGCGCAATTGCCGGGCGAGGTAAAATATATCGCCGGTTCTGAAGGTGATTTTTTTACTAAAGGCACACTTCTGGCTTCCCAGGATAGTTCTACCCTGGAGGCAAAACGTAAAGCAGCAGAGGCACAACTGGATAGTGCCCGGGCAGCCCTGAGCAATGCTCAGGTTCAATACCAGCGGGAACTGGTCAACCCTAATTCACAATCCAATTCCATGATGGGCGGCTTTCCGGCCGTAATGGGGTTGATGACTGATCCTATTCGTAATGCCTCCAACCGGGGTGGTGACCGTGCCATAGACAGACGAGCCAGTCTGCATCAATATCAGGTACAGATTGAAACCGCACAAAATCAGATCCGCCAGGCACTGGCTGGTTTAAAAGAACTGGATGAAAACATTCTAAAAACTAAAACCTATGCCCCTTTTGACGGTAAGATATTAAACAAAATGACCGAAACCGGTGATATTGTTCAACCCGGTATGCCAATTATTGTTTTTGCTGATACCCGGCGTTTACAGGTACAGATAGAAGTACCTAATCGTATTCTAAGCAACCTGTCTGTGGGCCAGCAAATTCCAGCACGTCTGGATAATAGCCCTTCCAGTATTAATGTTCGCGTGGCACGTATTTTCCCCATGGCAGAACAGGGTGCCCATACCACCACGGTAAAATTTGACCTGCCTGAAAACAGTTTGGCCCATGCTGGTATGTATGCTTCAGTTAAAATTCCACTGCCAAATACCTCACAAACCGTTCAACTGGTGATTCCTAAATCCAGTATTGTCTGGCGCGGCAGTCTGCCAGCAGTCTTTCTGGTCAAAGCAGATAACCACCTGAAAATGCAATTAATCCGCATGGGTGTTCCCATTGGGACAGACAAATATGCCGTTATTTCGGGTCTAAAAACCGGAGATCGTATTCTTAGATCCGCTAATTCCAGAACACGTTCCGGCCAGTTAGCAGATTCCCCTGATGAAGTAGAGGTAAAAGCAACACAGGAGAAGTCCGCTCATGAGTAATAAAAAAAATAATAATTGCTGTGATGACAAGAAGGATCTTGGCTTTGCCGGACGTCTGGCAGATGCCTTTATCCATTCTCCGCTTTCCCCACTGCTGTTTGCCGTTATGCTGCTGGTGGGTATTTATGGCCTGATTGCCACCCCGCGTCAGGAAGATCCGCAAATCTCCGTTCCTATGATTGATATTTTCCTGAAACAGCCCGGTGCTTCCTCAGAAGAAATATCTGAACTGATGGTTAAACCACTGGAGCGATTGCTCAGTGAAATTCCCGGCGTCAAGCATGTCTATTCTGTCAGTGACAAGGAACGAGGTATTATTACGCTGGAGTTTCATGTCGGTGAAAACATTGAATCGGCTATAGTTCTGACACACAATAAGGTACAGGCCAATCTGGATATAATGCCTCCTGGGGCTAATATGCCTTTAATTAAACCTAAGGAAATTGATGACGTACCCGTGGTCACCCTGACTTTATGGTCTAACGAAGTCAATGATGAACAACTGCGTACACTGGGCTTCAGTTTAATCCAGAATCTTAAACAGGTGCCTAAAACCGGGAATGCCTTTTTAGTCGGTGGTCGAACTCGTCAGTTAAAAATTGATATATTACCAGAAAAGCTTTCCGGCTATGGTATTACTGCCGGCCATATTGCCCAGGTAATAAAAGGCTTTAATACTGAACAACTGGTCGGCACCGTAGAACAGGACAGCCAGTTTTATTTTGTTGAAAGCGGTGCTTTCCTGAACAGTGCCAAGGACTTCCAGAGACTGGTAGTCGGAACTCACAATCATCGTCCAGTTTATCTTTCTGATGTGGCCAAAGTTTATCAGGCACCGGAAGATACCCAGCATATGGTTAATTATTACTCCACTGACAGGCAGAATTTACCAGAACCTGCCAATGGGGCGTCTGCGATTACTATTGCTATTGCCAAGCAGCATGGTGCTAACGGGGTGACTGTCGTAAACCAGATACTGGCTAAAGTTGAAGAACTCAAGGGGTATATGATCCCGGATAACGTCCATGTGGCCGTTACGCGAAACTATGGTCAAACCGCCAATGAGAAAGTTAATGCCTTAATGTTCAAACTTTTTGTTGCTACACTGGCGGTTACTTTCCTGGTCTGGTTATCTCTTGGTTTTAGACCCGCCATAGTAGTGCTGGTAACTATTCCAGTGGTTCTGGTGGTAACGGTTTTTGTTGCCATGTTAATGGGCTATACCATTGACAGGGTCAGTTTGTTTGCTTTGATTTTTTCCATTGGTTTTCTGGTGGATAATGCCATT
This sequence comes from Gammaproteobacteria bacterium, assembly GCA_027011205.1. GTDB lineage: Bacteria > Pseudomonadota > Gammaproteobacteria > GRL18 > GRL18 > JANELJ01. The sequence continues at coordinate 6,178 of JALVAL010000283.1, read as the reverse complement.
GTTATTGTAGAAAATATTTACCGGCGCTGGCTGCGCCATGGAGACACAACCACAGAAGTAGCTGTAGATGCGGTACGTGAAGTTGGTAATCCAACTATTCTAGCCACTTATACCGTTATTGCTGCATTACTGCCCATGGGTTTTGTACGCGGCATGATGGGTCCTTATATGGAACCTATTCCTGCACTTGGCTCAGTGGCCATGATCTTTTCTCTTATTTCGGCATTGATCTTTACTCCCTGGCTAGCTATTCGTCTGCTGCCTTCCATGAAAAAATTACGTAAAATGGAAGCCCGTGATAAACGCATTGATGATACTCTGGAAAAGTTTTTCCGCAAAGTACTGGGCAAGCTCATTAATAATAAACTCTGGGGCTGGGGGTTTATGGGCCTGTTACTGATTGCTTTTGCACTAACCATTAATATGTTCTTGAATACTGCCGTTACCGTTAAGATGCTGCCCTTTGATAATAAATCAGAATTTAGTGTGGTTATTGATTTACCGGATGGAACAGCCTTGCCGGAAACCGCCAGCTTTACTGATGAACTGACAGACCTGATTAAAACTATTCCCGAAGTACTGGCAGTACAGACTTACGTTGGCGACTCTGCACCTTTTGATTTTAACGGTCTGGTACGCCATTATTATCTGCGTAAATACCCCTGGCAGGCTGAAATACATGTACAGTTACTGGATAAAAAGCTACGCCATCGCAGCAGCCATGAAATCGCAGTACAAGTTCGTAAGCTGATTACCCCCTACAAGGAAAAGGCACAAGCAACCACCACCGTGGTTGAAATGCCTCCTGGTCCACCCGTATTACAAACAGTCGTTGCCGAAATCTATGGCCCCGATGCTGACACACGACGCCAGGTGGCCAAAGATATGACCCAACTTTTTAAACAATCCGAACTTATTGATGATGTTGATAATTATATGCGTGGTGATCTGGATATGTGGCGCTTTGAAATTGATATGGATAAGGCTGCCTATTATGGCGTTGCAACCCAGACTATTAATCAGAATCTGGCCATGGTCATGGGTCAGTTTAAAGTCGGGGATGTTAAACAGAAACGTATTCTGGAACCCACCTATATTTTACTGCAGATCCCTCTGGATATTCGTACCAATCTGGACAACCTGAAAGAAATGCCCATCCAGACTCAGGATGGCCGGATGATACCTCTGGGTGAACTGGGCAAGTTTGTGAAAGTCAAACAGGATCCCATGATTTTTCATAAAGATCTACGTCCTGTTGAGTTTGTTGTCGGTGATGCGGTCGGTCGTCTAGCGGCCCCCATTTACGCCATGATGGATATTGATGAACGCTTGAAAAATTATAAAACCCCTGATAGAGTAACTATGTCCGGCACCTATACAGCACCACCTAAAACGGATATGCAGTCTGGTTTTGAATGGAGTGGCGAATGGACCGTAACTTACGAAACCTTCCGTGATATGGGTATCGCTTTTGGCGTAGCTCTTATTGCTATCTATATGCTGGTAGTCTGGCAGTTTGGCAATTTCTCAATTCCAGCAGTAATAATGGCCCCGATTCCTCTTACCCTGCTGGGTATTATTCCTGGTCACTGGTTATTAGGTGCTGACTTTACTGCCACCTCTATGATCGGCTGGATTGCATTGGCAGGTATTATTGTACGAAACTCTATCCTGCTGATTGACTTTACCATTGTGCAGGTCGGCCATGGCATACCGCTTTATGATGCCGTTATCATCGCGGCCAAAAGCAGAACCCGTCCTATTATGATCACGGCTCTGGCACTGGTTCTTGGTTCCGCGGTGATTCTAAGTGATCCAACCTTCCAGGGTATGGCTATATCCCTGCTATTCGGAGTATTTGTATCCACCCTGCTGACTTTACTGGTGATCCCTTTAGGCTGTATCAGCCTGGGAGAAGATGTGTTTCAGGAAGCCGCCGATATGGATGAACGTATTGAGGAAGAAAGAGAAGAAGCAGAAAGAGAAGAGGCTTGTGAAATTGAGGCTGAGTCCTCTGAGTCTGAGTCAAAGCCAGAATCAGACTCCAAACCCAAATAAGCCCTTTAACCTGCAGCCGTACCCAGCACCTCATCTTAAAAGGCGAGGTGCTGGGTTTACCAATAAACAAAAAATTTGTGTTTAAGTTGTAATGAATAAACTAAAGCCAGTTATTCTGGCAGGCTTGATAATATTAACGGGGTGTTCAGTGAACAGACCTGATTTGGGAGTACATAATGCCAGGCTATTACCATGCCCAGAAACGCCAAACTGTGTAAACAGCCAGTCAACAGATAAAGAACATTATATTAAACCGCTATACTTCAGTGGCACAAAACAGGAGGCAAAAGAGCATCTCTTGCAGATACTGGAGTCTGAAAAACGAACAAAAATCCTGATCGTGCAGCAAAATTATATTCTAGCTGAGTTTACTTCCTTTTTGTTTCGATTTGTTGATGATGTTGAGTTTTATTTTCCTGAAGAGCATACCGGTAAAACTATTTTACATATCCGTTCAGCCTCACGTACTGGATATTCTGACTTTGGAGTTAACCGGAAACGGATTGAGAAAATTCGAAGCCAATTTTAAGTGTTAACGGCAGGGCATTTCCGCATAAAGATGGCGAATATCTGTTCATAAAAAATAAGGCGGCATAATTGCTCATACTGCCTTCGAGTCAGGCTTAATCCAAAATGAGTCAGAACGGGATATCTTTGTCTTCCAATTCCTCATTGCATTGAAGTTCATAACTCATAACAATGCTCTTCTTTCATTTGCTCCGCAATTTGTAAGCGATAATGTATTAATATTTTATCTCTGATCTCATCAATAAATTCAAACACGGCCGTTGCCTGTTCAGAAGTCCAATAATCCGGTATTTTAAAATCACTCATTTCTTTTTTCCCTTACGTTTTTTCTTTCTCTGCTCAGCCCGCTCTTTAGCCTCTTTCAGACAATAAGACTCAGCCTCAATGTCCCCCCCTATCGCTAGATGTCAACATACCTGTCGCATTTTATTGAAATTATCTTTATGGGGGGCTTTGCCCCAAACCCCAAGGTATTTTAGCAAGAATAATGAGTTAAACCATCTACGGCACAGGCTGAGGAGCCGATGACCGGCAAGGGTAATGGATAATGCTCTGCATTATCTCTTATTTAACCATTTTCTTAATAAAAAATAGGGGTAATACACTATGATCTTTTAGCTTATTACTCAACTTTTGACGTTATTAATAAATCATTAGCAAAGCTATCTAAGAGACCCTCTATATGTGTTTGTTTTAGTTTTAACTAAAAACCACGTCGAATAGCAAGACAGATCGAATAAATTGTTAAAGAACAAAAAAAGAACAAAATCTATTTTTTTCTTTGGAATATCTTATTGCCTATTGACGGGAAAAGGCTCATATGTGTTAGCATTTTTAGTGCTTTTACTTAGAAAATTCTTTTTGCATTTTGGCCGTTAAAGCATCTGCATAAGCAAAAGTTTCATCACTATTTACCGGATTGTAGCATCGGAGTATTCCAGTCCAATATTTACCCCTGGGCGTTATAATGACGTTTTCGAGATTGTTTGTAGGCTCACCTGAAGCTAAAAAGTGAATAGTGTATGAACCGCCTTTGTTCGGAACCATATCATCAGAGTTAAGAGCATACTTCATCGTAGCAATATATCCATTTTCATTATAGACAGTAAAAGAAAAGAAACCTTTTTGATCATATTTCAAATTTGGTTTTTTAAATGTATATGAGAAATTCTCCCCGGAGGCTGTAAAAGAAGAATAGACTGCACTTTTACCAGATAAACCGCCCCAACCAATAGCGATGACAACTTTTGCGCCTTCGGGATCTCTGGTCTTTATAGTTCCAAAACCATTTTTGATGACATCTTTTTTAGGTTGTTTTGCGAAATCCTCCAATATCTTATATTTTACTTTATCAAGTGTTGTAAGATCATAGTTTACAGCCGGTACATAAGGTTCCGATAAATGATAGGTGATAGATATGTTGTCCTGTGCCTTATGCGCCCTTGCAAACATCTCCTTTTCTGGAAGTTTCCTAAGCAAGCCTGTTCGTACAATGATATAGGCATGATGTCCTTCAGTAAGCATCGATTCATTAAGTTTTACTGTGCCCGCGCCAGTATGTGTCGCGATTTCGCTATGATTCGGGTCGAGAACCAAAATATTCTGATAACCGTCATAAGGCTTTGTTGTTACGGTTGCTCCGCCTTTTACATCAAGAATAATTCTTGTATATAAGGTGTCAGCATTCATTCTGATAACATCCTGATTATCTGTGTTGGCAAGTTCTCTCATCGGTCTGATGACATTTACTTTGTTGCCTGTTTTTGCCAACTCTTTAAGATAGGCTCTCATGGAATCCGCAGCAATAAAGTTCTCGTCAGTGACGACAACACCGCCACTTTTTGTATCTGATGCATAAATGGTTGTAAGGCCCAATAAGGTAAAGATAGTCAACCCGATTAATGATTTTTTAAGTATATTCATTTGTTACTTATCCTGTGTTTGTTTTGTATTGCTAACGTCGCGATCACCAGTTTTGCTGAATCCGATGAATTGCATTGTTATATGCTTTTTGATATTGTAACACTATAATACGCATAGCTTATACGCATTTAATTTACGGAGCAAGATCAGATGCCTCAATTTTATGACCTGAAAGCACCAAAGAAGCCTACTAACTTAAGTATAAACAGCGACTTACTCTCGAAAGCACGAAAAAGTAAAATTAACCTCTCCGCAACCTTAGAGCGTGCACTAGCTCAGAAACTACGCCAAACTGAGCGAGAAAACTGGAAGGGAGAAAACCGAGAAGCCATTGAAGCATTGAATGACTTAGCCGAAAAACATGGTCTTTTTTCAGACTCTTTTCGAGAGTTCTAATGAGCCAATTTTCAGTTTATGAAAACAAAGATAAGGCTACCAAAAAGACTTACCCTTATTTTCTAAATGTACAAAACGACTTACTCGATGAACTCAACTCAAGAGTAGTTATACCCTTTTCTACACCTGGATCAATAAAACATAGAGATGTAAAAAAACTCTGCCCGACAATACAAATTAAAGGTAAAGATTGCGTGTTATTGACCCATCAAATAACAACTGTTCCCAAATCATTTTTATCATCGAAAGTAGATAAAGTTGATTCATTTAGAACAGAAATAATCTCAGCGATTGATTTCTTATTTACTGGCATATAATATTTAGCTAACCAGCCAAATAAAGTGGCGGTATTTTTACGCTTTTTGCAAAAATGGTGCTGCTTTATTTGATCGGATTGAGCTTTTTGTTAGCAATATTTTACTCGATTAAGCCTTGATGAGTAAGTTCTGACGTTATTGCACCTTCCGTTCTCTCAAAATACTCTGAAAGTTCCTTCATATTTTTACCTTGACTAAATAGTGAAGAAACTTGATCTTTTTGCTCCATAGACCATGGCAGACCAGCGTTTTTTGGGCGTCCTGCATCAAGATTATCTTTTTGTTTTTCTTCTATTGATTTTTTGGATGCCTTGGCTGGCATCCTTACTGACCTTAAAACAGTAAACAATGCTCTAATTATTTCAGGATCATTATAGTGGCTATCCGAGGGAAGAAGCTCACCTGTTGTAGGATCTACTCCTTCAGCGAGCATTTCCACAATTTCTTTTGCTTTAATTATATCCATGTGCTGTGTCTTTTTTAATTGCTAACGAGGCTGTAGAATAACCCCACATTTCTCTTTTTTTCCAAAAAACCACCTTACCTGATTTTTCAACAGCTTTCAATATTAACCCTATAGGATAAATGTAAATTGTGTTGATTAAAAAAGATTTTAAGTGTTTGCTTTTTAACAGGGTTAAGATGATGCTGAGTAAGGCTTGAGATGGGCTTATTGCTTGATTGTTAACCTCAATGGAGGCTATTTATGAGCTTTTCTATGTTATGAACTAAGCAGAATAGTTGCCATTGTGCATTGACTTTTTCTTGCCCTCTTAAGGTGAATCGATTCATACCTTTATTAACCTGATTTTCATCACCTACATTTAGGAATAAATATTTCTGTATGGTGAGCCCAGAGCCTCTATTATAATCCTGTGTCTTTCTTCCATATTGACAATAATAGGTGCTTTCTCATTAACAGTTAAAACATCAATCCCCTTAAAGCAGAAAAATAC
>JALVAL010000282.1 GCA_027011205.1 Gammaproteobacteria bacterium | reverse complement strand
CTATTAATATTAAGAGCTGCAGCTCTGTATCTTGAATCCAATCGTGATTTAATTGAATCCTTTGTTGAACAGCAAACACATTATCCGGTATCATTTGATAAAGTTAAAATCACTATAAATCCATTCTATCCTGCCATTTCCTTAAAAAACTTTATTATTAAATATAACGATAATCAATCATCCCTTACTTTTAATGAGGCAGCTATTCGTATTGATGTTCTGCAATCTATTATTCAGTCCGAGTTAATAATAGATAAATTATCACTGGATGGTTTTAATGCCGTTATTCAGCGTAATAATAATGGTGATGTTTATTTAATGGATCTATTACTGCACAGTAAGGCGAAGACGGCATCAAATCTTGAAAACAGTAACCCTTCCTATTTTAAAATTCTTAATCAGACTGATTTTGAGGTAACTCATAGTGAAATATTTTTTGTTGATGATATGGATGAGTACCCGGATATGTTCCTGACAGATGTTAATTTCCGTATGGCTAACAAACAAAATCGACACCAGATTTCAATACAGTCAACCTTAAATAACAGAGATACAAAACTTGATTTTAGACTGGATTTTAAAGGCCAGGTGCACGACATCAAACAATGGGATGGTATCGTTTATTTTAATGTCAAGAGTGTTAATTATCCAACTCTGTTACACCTCCTTGGTGAAGAAATCATTCAGCTGGAAAATTATCAACTGAATGATATTGATATGGGACTGCGAAGCTGGGCTGAAATTAAACATGGTAAACTGGATAGTGTCAGAGGTGAACTATATGTTGATGATGCGCAGGTAAAACGACTGGATACTAGAGAACAGGTCTATTTCAATCGAATTTCAAGTGACTTCAAGCTGGAACGTCATCATATGAAATTCACAGACTGGGTATTAAATTTGTATCATCTTAATTTTAATATTGATGGTAAAATTATCGCTGACAAACGCATTCAGCTGCATTATAAACATTCTAAACAGTCTCCCGGGCTTCTGCTTTATATAAATAATTTACAACTGGGTGAGTTTTCTCACGTTATTGACTTTTTTTCACCTGAAGATATTAATAAAAAGATTTATCAACGGTTAAAACCACGAGCAAAATTACAGGATATCAATATATTAATGGCTTTTAAATCCTTAAATATGCCCATTAATATTACTAATTACCAGGCCTCTATGGAGCTTGAAAACTTTGGTTTAAATGCCTTTCATTCGCTGCCCAAAATAAGAAATCTTTCAGCTCGAATAATATTAAATAAAGACAGAGGAAGAGTCTATATAAATAGTAAAAAAATGTCTGTTCATCTTAAGTCTCTGTTTCGTGACAGCTGGCCGATAGATACTCTGACAGGAGAATTATACTGGCAGCAGGAGGGTGAGCAATGGTTGTTAGGGGCAAAAAAACTGGCCCTGGTTAATACCCATCTGAAAATAAACAAGGCCGATCTGAAATTATGGTTTCAACCCGAAGGTTCCATTATTATGGATTTGAGCGGCTTTTATAAAGATGCCAATGTGAAATATGTTTCCTATTATCTGCCTGCCTATATTATGAATCAGGGACTGGTCAAATGGCTGGATGAATCCATTATTTCCGGCTGGGGTACAGATGGAGGAGTGGTTTTTCGAGGAGAGTTGAAGCAGTTTCCTTTTAAGGATCACTCCGGCATTATGGATATTGTATTTAATACCAGAGAGGTAGAACTGGAGTACACTCCGGGCTGGCCAAAATTAGAGGATATCAGTTCTCAGATTCAGTTTACTGAGCGTGGTATGTGGATAGTTTCTGACACTAGTCGAATATTTTCTTCTGTTTCAAATAATGTTCATGCCGCCATAGCCGATTATGACAGCTCGATTTTAAAACTGCATGGAAACATAAAAAGTAATATTAAAGACGGCGTAAAGTTTTTAAAACAATCGCAACTGGCCTCAGAAAATGTCACTGCTATTCTGGATGCTCAGGGTAAAATTGATATTAACCTGGATTTGACTATCCCCACAGAAAAAGGCACTCCGAATAGTAATGTCTCTATTTTATTGCATAATCTGGACTATTATCCTCCCGGTTTTAAACGAAAAAAGGGACTGGTTAGTAAGTTGTCCGGCAAAGTTATTGTTCATAACGAAAATATTGAGGCTAAAAACCTAAGTACTAAAATTATGGGTCGTTCTGCGAAGGTGGTGATAAAATCATCAAAAAACAAACGTAAAAAAGACCGTTCTCCAGATGTTACTATTGCTATTGATAGTCATTTTTCTATTAATCAGCTGCAAAAATATAATATTATTCCTGAAAATATGCAGGCCTTTGTACGCTATCTTTCTGGAACAGGACGTGTTTATATTAATCTGAGTCTGCCTAATGAACATCGTCCATTTTCAATGGTTGCGACTTCAAATCTAAAAGGATTTAAATCCGGTCTGCCTTTTCCCTTTAATAAACCAGCAGAAAAATCACAGAGTTTAAAGGTGTCTTATACAGACAGCAAATATCCTGATATTCGTTTTTCTCTGGCAGATATTCTGTCCCTGGCTCTGATAATAAAACCTTCTGATGAAACATTGGAGCTGCTAAAAGGTTCTGTCCATCTGGGTAGGGGCAAGGCCTATTTACCTGAAAAAAATGTACTGAAACTCAGTGGTAAAATGCCTGAACTGCCGCTGCAGAAATGGCGGGCTTTCTTTATCGATGTTACACACTCAAAATCCGGACAGGTACAGAAAAAGTCACAGACTAAAGCTTTCCCACCGATAGAGCTGGCTTTATCAGAACTGGTGGTGCCGGGAATTGAGCCTGATAATGAAGATAAAAATAAAACCGCCAAGCAGCTGGGCGATTATATTTCACCGCAGGAATTTCCTTTAATAAATGGCTCTATTGCTTTGGTAAAAATGTCCTCCAGTCATCTGGGCAGGTTTGTCATTAAGACCAGCAGACTGGAAAAAAGTATTGTTTTTGATGAGCTGAGCTTAACAGGTGATATCCTGAATTTTAATGCTAAAGGTAAGTGGCAACAATGGAATAAAGTACCTGAGATGGATCTTGAAGGTTCTTTGAAAGTCAGTTCATTTGAAGAATTTCTGCATCTTACGGGATATGATCAGTTGATGCGTGGTGGTAAGGCAAAAATTTCAGGTTATCTCAGCTGGCCAGGTGGGTTGAATGATCTGGATAAGGGTACAATGGATGGAAAACTTGCTATTGAAGTTGAGAAGGGAGCCTATCTGGAAGGAAAACCCGGTACTGCAGGAAGACTGCTGGGGCTGTTAAATATGAATGCACTGGCAAGACGAATTTCTCTGGATTTTAGTGACGTATCGGATAAGGGCTTTGAATTTGATGAGATCAGGGGTGATTTTCGTATTCGTGGAGGTAATGCCTATACTGATAATTTAACAGTTGCGGCGCCCAGTGCAAAAATACTGGTTACTGGACGAGTAGGGATGGTAGCCGAAGATTATGATGAAAAAGTGCTTGTAGTGCCGGAGCTTTCTGCTACTTTACCCATTGCCGGAGCAGCAGTAGCAGGCCCCGCAGGTGCTGCTGTGGCCTGGGTGGGGCAAAAGCTATTAGGTTCTCAACTCAATAAGGTGACAGCGATGAGTTATACGGTTAAAGGCAGCTGGGATAATCCGGTTATTAAAAAAGATAGCATGAAAGCAACCGCTCTGGAGAATCTGAAAGATCTGTTCAGTGCCAACCAGGATCCTCAGCCCGCAACAGATAAAAAGTCGGCTGGTGGGAAATAATTTTTAACCTGGAAATAGCAGGAATTTCTGCTTCTAAACCTTGTATTTTACAGCTTGATCGTTGAAACTATAAAGTCATAGATCAGCTATTTGCAATGTATTTAGAGGGAAAATGACAAAAGTAGCAGTAATACAGATGGCTTCCGGGCCTAAGGTCAACGCTAACCTGAGCGAAGCCGGGCGATTAATCCAAAATGCCGCTCAACAAGGGGCAAAACTGGTAGTTTTACCGGAAAATTTTTCCCATATGGGGATGTCAGAAAAGGATATCCTTAAAGTAGCCGAGAAACCTGTCAGGGAAGCAGCTGCAATGAATGACACAGTACCTGTTCAGGCTTTTCTATCTGCTGTTGCAAAAGAACATAAAATCTGGATTGTGGGAGGAACCATCCCTCTTAAGAGTGAAACCGATCACAAAATTCGTTCAGCCTGTCTGTTATTTAATGATCAGGGTGAGGTGGTTGCCCGATATGACAAAATTCATCTGTTTGATATTGATTTTGGTGAGAAAGGCGGTGCTTATAATGAGTCCTCTTTTACTGAAGCCGGTGATCAGGTTGTAGTAGTAGAAACACCCTTCGGTAAACTGGGAATGGCTATTTGCTATGATTTGCGTTTTCCTGAACTGTTTCGTGGAATGGTTATAAAGGGCATGGAAATTCTGGTGCTTGCCTCATCTTTTACAGCGACAACAGGTAAGGCTCACTGGGAAGTTTTAAATCGGGCCAGAGCAATTGAAAACCTCTGTTTTGTGGTATCCGCTGCACAGGGTGGTTATCATGTTAACGGACGTGAAACCTTTGGTGATAGTATGATTGTTGATCCCTGGGGTGGTATTATTGACCGTTTACCCAGGGGATCCGGCGTGGTCATCAGTGATATAAATCCGGAAAAACTCAAACAGATCCGTAAGAGTTTTCCAGCCCTGGAACATATTAGATTACCCTGTCATTTAAGCTAATGGTCATTAGCGGACTCAATTATGACCTCTTTGAGGTATTTAAATAACTGACGGGTACTTTTGGGTGGTTTGTTCTGTTCGGTTTCCTTATTGATATTTCTCAGCAGTTGGCGCAGTCGAGAGCGTTCCAGCTGTGGGTATTCTAACAGCAGCTCATTGATAATCGGATCACCTTCCCTGATGAGACGGTCGCGCCAGGTTTCTAACTGATGAAACTGAGCAGTATGTTCACTGAGTTGATTATGGTAGCGTTTATATTGAGTTTGAATACTCTCGGCGTCAGTTTGACGCATTAACTTACCAATCAATTGCATCTGTCGCCGGTGTGCGCTATGACTGCGAACGGTCTGAGTAAAAAGTATAGCGTCTTTCAAACGTTCTTCCAGGTCAAATTTTTCCAGCTCGTGTCTGGATAGTTTTACCAGTTTTTCACCCAGTTTCTGCATTGCTTCAACATTGCGTTTGGCCTGTGATTTACTGATATAATGTTCATCGTTCTCCATGCTCTCAGTATGGGCGTGTTTATCAGAGAATGAATGATGTGCTTTATGTTTTGCCATTATGGTAATTTGTTTTGTATTGGATTAAAGAAAAATGACTCACACACATAATACCTCATCCTGTCATGTTTTGTCTCTTGAACAGCTTTATAAAAAGTGTGATTTAAGTGATTTAAACTTTAATACCACGGATGAGCTGGCAGCACTGGATGAAATAATCGGGCAGAATCGTGCCCTGGATGCAATAGATTTCGGGATGGGGATTGATCATAAGGGCTACAACCTGTTTATACTGGGTTCAGAAGGGATAGGTAAAACTGCTTTAATTAAGAAACTGCTGAAAAAAAATTATGTCAATCGTAAAAAGCCTTTTGACTGGTGCTATGTTAATAACTTTGAATACCCGCAGCACCCCAGATTTTTACGTCTTCCAGTCGGAATGGCAAAGCCGCTGGCGGATGCTATGGAAAAACTGGTCAAAGTGATTTCATCTTTAATTACAGCTGCTTTTCAAAGTGATGAATACGCGGCACAGGTACAGGCAATTGAAAATGAAATTAATGAGCGTAGTGATAAGTTGCTCAATGAACTGGTTGATGAGGCTAGAGAAAACCAGGTGGCAGTGATTAGAACACCCAGTGGTTATACTCTTTCGGCTATTGTTGAGGGTGAGATCAGTAATCTGGATAGTTTTAAAAAATTACCAGAGGAAATACAGAAAGAATTTAATACCAAAATTGATAGTTATCAGGAAAAATTACAGGAAACTCTGGCAAAATTCCCGCAATGGGAACAGGAAGGCAAGGAACAGCTGGATCAACTGGATAAAGATATAGTGACTCAGCTGGTGGATTCTTCAATGGAGAACCTGTTTAATGAATATGAAAATTATGAACAGGTGAAAAATTACCTTAATGAGGTTAAGGAAGATATTATAAATCATCTGGATGAATTTTATGAAGAAGAAATTCATGCTAAAGAGGGTATGCAAAAACGTAAGCATATTAGTAAAACTGCTAACTTCCACCGTTATCTGGTGAATGTTCTGGTGGACAACTCTGCAGTAGAAAATATGCCGGTCATTTTTGAAGATAATCCTACTTATTCTAATCTGATTGGCCGCATTGAACATCTGGCATATTATAATCCCAGAGAGGGTGAACAGAATACTGATAATACTCTGGGGCTGGGTAATTTATTGACGGCTTTTACCCTGATTAAACCCGGATCGCTACACAGAGCCAATGATGGATACCTGTTGCTGGATGCAGAAAAAATTCTGGTCAACCCATATGCATGGGACGGACTTAAACGAGCACTTAAATCAACCCTGATCACTATTGAACCTCTGGATGAACTGCACAGCTTTTCACGCAACCTGACCCTTGAGCCTGATCCTGTTCCTCTGAAGGTTAAAATAGTGTTAATTGGAGATCGCCATATATACCATCTGCTGAGACAAAATGATTCGGAATTTAATAAGCTATTTAAAGTTCATGTTGATTTTTCTGAAGAAATGCAACGTAATGCTGAAATTACTCATAAATATGCCCGACTTATTGCAGATATCCAAAAACAGGAAAGAGTCAGCCCCATTGAACGTCCAGCAGTTGAGCGTATGATTGAGCATAGTTCCCGGCTGGTGGATAATAGCGACAAGGTATCTTTGCATATGGGAGAGCTCAGAGATCTTATTCTTGAATCAGAATATTTTAACCTGCAGTATCATAGTAATACCGATGAAAATGCCTTACATGCTATATCTCTGGAAGACGTAAATGCAGCCATTTATGCCCGTATTTACCGTATGGATCAGTACCGTGAGGCTCTTTATGAAGAAATTCTTAAAGGCACTATTCTTATAGATACTGATAATCAGATGACGGGTCAGGTTAATGCACTTTCTGTTTTACAGGTTGGAGAATTTTCCTTTGGCCAGCCTTCGCGTATTACTGCTACAGTTAGAGTCGGAGATGGACACATTGTTGATATTGAGCGAGAGGTGGACCTGGGGGGAGATATTCATAGTAAAGGGGTTATGATTTTATCTTCCTATCTTGGGCATCATTATGCTAAAACCCGTATGTTGTCAATTGATGCGAATCTGACCTTTGAGCAATCCTATGGAGAAGTTGATGGCGATAGTGCCTCGGTGGCGGAGTTATGTGCTTTGTTATCTGCCGTTTCCGAAATTCCTGTCAAACAGTCTCTCGCTTTAACAGGGTCTGTTAACCAGCTGGGTGAGGTGCAGGCTATTGGCGGGGTGAATGAAAAAATTGAAGGATTTTTTGATGTCTGTAAACAACGAGGCCTGACAGGTAAGCAGGGCGTTATTATCCCTGCCAGCAATATTGTTAACCTGATGTTGAAAGAAGAGGTTGTTAGTGCTGTTGAACAGGGACAGTTTGTTATTTATGGTATTGAGCATGTAGATGATGCCTTGTGCCTGTTAATGGGTATGGATGCGGGTAAACTTGATAAGAACGGGTATTATCCTGAAGGTTCAATAAATCAGAAAATTCAGCAGAACATGGAGTTGTATTCTAATGTAAAACATAAGGAGCAGCATAAGTATGATAAAGGTGATGAAGAATAAAATCAGCTTCCATCTGTCTGGGGTGAAACAGGTGGTCATTACAGGTATTACTTGTATGCCTGCTCTCATTCATGGTCTTGAAATCCTTTTGTCACCCCCTTTTCAGGTACAGAGTTTCAGGAAAAGTTTGAAAAATCAAAATCCAGTGTGGTACTGGGTTCCTGTAAAAATGCCCCCTGAATATAATGAGCTCCAGACTGCCAGATAACGGACAGGGAGCCAGCTTCTTCTACAAAAGGCACAATGGTTTTAATGCCCATATCATTGGCTCTGGTGCAGATATTATTGAGGGCCTCAAGTCGCTCTCCATTGGTGGAAATATCTTTTATCAATTTCAGATCAAGTTTAAGAAAATCAACAATAACGTGTTTCAACAAGGTAAAAGAATCTTCTTCCACACCAAAATGTTCAAATGATAATAAACAGCCAAGCTGATGCACCTGTTGTGTCAGTTTTTGCATGGTGCGTAAGTTTTCAAAAGCCTTATGAGTGTTTATTTGAAATATTACCGATTTCCCTTTTACCCTGTATCGATCCAGATTATGTTTTACCCAGGCAATAAATTTATTATCATTTAAGGAGGCACTGCTGAGTTTGATAATAAACCGAAAGTTGTGTCCTGCAGTATTTTTTTCTGCGAGAATTCGAATGGCTTCAGCAATAATCCATCGATCTACATGAATAGAATGGCTGGATGCTTCAGCCAGTGGCATAAATTTGCTGGGGGAAATAATTTCACCCTGTTCGTTACGCATGCGAATATAAAGCTCATAGTTTTCACTGTTTTCACCCATCAGGCTGACAAAGGGTTGAAACATTAAAAACATACGTTTCTGTTTAATAGCATTTTTTATTTCAGAGGCCCAGTGCTGAATCAGCTGCTGATTATCCATTTCGTTGGCATCTGGGATATAGAGTTTAATCTGATTTCCACCTTTTTCAATGGCTTCATTACAGGCTTTTTGTGCGTGGGTCAGAGAGTTCTGAGAATCCTGACGAGAGGAATTAAGCTGAACTATGCCAATACTGCAGGAGGTGCTAATGCTTTTATCCTGAGCTATAGCAATATGAGTATCCACTGTTTTTCGAATGTTTTCAGCCAGTTCCATGGCTGTATTTTCATCATCTGTTTTAATAATGGCTCCAAAGCGGTAAGATTCAAAACGAGCCAGTAAAACATCTTTGTCGATAGTTTGTTTTTTTAGTAGGGTCGCAATATCTACAATAACGTGATCACTGTTAAGTACACCGAGTTTATTCCGAATAGACTGGAAATTGTCCAGGGTAATAAACAACAGGTAGGCATTTTTACTATCAGCCTGTTCAATGGTACTTTCAAGTTGAGACAGAAAATAGCGTCGGTTATACAGCCCGGTTTCTTGACACTGGGTATTTAAGATGTCCAGTTTTTGCTGCAGCTTTTCCTGTGTCTTTTGATTGATTGCATCGTTGCGGATGATAATCTGCAGACAGTCTTCCCCGGCCATACTGGCAGGTTGAAATTCCATCTGCATCTGAAACTCACTTTCATCATCTTTTATGCCGGTAACTTTTAAAGTATTTGTTATTGTTTGAGAGTCATTTTTTGTGGCATATTGCCCGTTTCGATGCGAATAGTGTTGTAATAATTCTTTGAGTTTAGTACTGTCACGGGGAGAAACCAGATCCATAATAGGCATGGCTTCGATATCATCCCGGCTTTCATAGCCGAACATTTTAAAATAAGGATCGTTGGAGAGGATATGCATACCTTCATGGACATAGGCAATGGCATCTCTGGAGCTGTTGATTAATTGCTGACACCGCTTTTCTGAGTCATTAAGCTGTGTGCTTAAGTTATATTCACTGCGTAAACCTTTTAGTGCCCTGAACTCTTTTTGTACTGTCAGACTGATCAATTCTTCAGGCTCAGCAGGAATAACACAACTGACTCCCTGTTTTAACAGATAAACGGTTTCTTCGGGCGTTTTATCTGCAATAACAATGACGACCGCATCACTTTTAAGTTCTTTCAAGCGTTGTAGCAGGGTTCCAATATCCAGATCTTTGACTGTCGGGGTGAATAAAATAATGTCAAAAGATCGTTTGTCGATTTCTTTATCAAAAATAGTGCTATTGGAAACGGCGGTTGGATGAAGCGTTAAACCTTCATTACGCAACACATTAGTCATTTCAACAGCATCGTTTTCTGATTTGTCGATCAGTAATAGTTGAATTATATTGTCCTGTTTCACAGATCGTCCTGTTCTCAGACTTCTGGAGCGTTTGATCTTTCAGGCTGAAAGATCAAACGCTCCAGGTTATAACATAAATAGTTATTATTATAAATCATCCCAGATTGAATCAAAGTCACTGTCTCCATCCAGAGATAGTGTATCGTACTGTGCCTTTTTTGATGGAGATTTATTCTGATCTGTACCATAAAACTCCTCTGCAGGCAGGTATTTAAAGCGGGAAAAATGTGCTGTTACTTCCAGAGTATCAAGCAGTACAACTTTGCTTTTAACACGGGTGATATTGGCGTTAACCAGACGATATTCATAGAGTATAACCTGATCCCTGACTTCATATCCAAGACCTGTTGTAATCAGTGTTTTGGGCTGCTTCAGAACCGGAATGGCGGGTAATAAAATTGCTCTGGATTTTATACCTTCCTGCATGCTGCTGTATTTTGCAGTGCTGACAGCAATAGCATTAGGTGCCAGAATCTGAATACCGGCCTGTATTTTATGATCATCTACACACTTTATCCAGCGAATTGTACCGACAAACCAGTAGCCTTCTTTTTTATCTTCTTCGTGACTAATCGCCAGTATTTCACCTACTTTAGCATTGATCGAGCCCTTTTGTTCCCATTGCAAACAATAACCACAAATACTTTCATTGACCATATTCCAGTATTTATGGGAATCGGGATGTTCAGGACCGCCGGTATCTGAATTATTTAGAGTTGTTTCTTTTTCCGTCATATTCAGCAGGGTTTTACTAGTGAATACTTCACCCCAGATATCATTCACTTTTAGCGTGGATTCCACGGTACGGGTACTGAAATTAGCGCCTGTTTCCAGAAGCTCTTCAGATAACTGGTAGCCAGTTTCAGATTCATCATTGCTTAGCCATTCGGGATCGGCATAACCATTTAAAACATAATGAACATTATTCAGGCCGATAGCCACTTTCAGTTTTGATTTCGCCGGACGGCGGCTATGCTCACGACTGGGTACAATACCCCAGGCCAGAGACAGTTGTTTTAGAATATTGACATTGATTTCAGTTGTCTGGTTTTCCATATTATGAAAATGTTCCATCAGATGGGCATAATCCAGTTTTGAGGTATCAAGAGTCCAGATCTGTGATTTTTTACTGCTATCCTGGGGAGAAATAAATACCGGGTGTTTATCTTCTGATAAATTGATAAATAAGTTATCTTTTTCATCTGTTTCTTGATAGGAATGAATATCGGCCAGGGGGGCCCATTCTTCCAGTTGTCTGAAAATTGAATAAATATGGTGCTGAGACATACTGTAGGGATCGGCAATGGAAACCAGCAGGATCTGCAGATAGATATTTTTAATGCTGGTCTCACTGATGAGCTGGAAGCTGGGGTCGGTGATTTTTTTATGCACTATCTTCTGTTGTTTTGCCAGTAAAAATAACTTGTGCAAATCGGACCATAGACCTTTATCAGGCATCTGGTAGAGCTGATAAGAGTTGATCAAAGATAAACTGTGATGACGAATAATTCTTTCTATAGCCTGTGCTGTTAATTTGTTTCGTCCGGAGCAAAGAAAAAAAATTGAACAATTAAGCAGATCCTTTAATACCAGTTTGTAGCCAATACTGATTTGTTCATGCATTTTGCTTATTAATCTGGTTATACGCTGGTGTTTTTCATCCAGAGGCAGTTCTCGATTAAGGTTGAGTCTCCTGAGATTGCTTGCCAGATCTACCAGTGGTTCATGTATTTTTTCCAGGAAATATAAACGCTTTTTATAGGAACAGGACAGGCCATTCACTTCTTTAATAACACTGTAAATATGTTTAGTGGATACCCGAATATTTGCCAGAGGAAGGGAGTCAAACCATTGATCCACAGCCGAGCTTTTCAGATTGAAATCTGATTTTCCGGGGCTAACCTGTTTTGGCAGGTGTTTAAATAAAACTTGCTGTAGAGTAGGCAAGATGAATCTCCAACATATCAGATAAAACGATTCTGTTTTGGATCTGAAGGCATAAATTTAAGAGTATGTTTGACCAGGGGCAATTGATGAAAGATCAACAGCCCCTGATACTCAGTATAGTTAAAAATTTATTTTTTGTTATGCAACGGGGACGTTTTAGAAACGTTTCCAGCAAAAAGAAAATTTTGCAAATTATAGCACTTTATCATGCTATTATAATGCTCAAAGTTTATTTATTCAGACTAATCAAAAAGATAAACAGGGTAAGTAAAAAAATTCTTACAATGAGAAGTGTTTTTATTGGGTAAATTCAGATTTCTTTGAGTACCAGCGGCATTTTAGCGGGTTCTTCAGGCAGCTCTCTGACCAGCCGGGGAAGCATATAACCGGGTAATTGTGCGCGTAATTGTGAAAAAAGTTTCATTGCCGCTTCATCACTGACTTCAAAGTGAGCACTGCCCTGTACCCGATCCAGCATATGCAGATAATAGGGAATAATATGATGTTTAATGAGAATTTCGCTTAAGTTCCTTAATACCGAGACAGAATCATTGACCCCTTTTAGCAAAACGGATTGATTAAACAGTAATACCCGGTGTTGAAGTAACTGACTAAACACATCCTGGTTATCGGCAGCAATTTCACTGGCATGATTAATATGTAATACCATAATCACCTGTAGTCTGGATTGTTTCAGGATGTTGAGTAAGGGTTTTGATATGCGTTCAGGTTCAACTACCGGATAACGTGAGTGAATACGAATGCGTTTGAGATGTTTAATGCTCTGCAGTTCATTAAATAAAACGGATAGTTTTGAGTCAGACAGGGAAAGCGGATCCCCGCCACTGAGGATCACTTCTTCGATCGTTCTATCCTGTTGTATCTGCTGCAGGTTGTTTGTTAGCTGAGAGGCAATATGACCTTTATCCTGATAGGGATAATGACGGCGAAAACAGTAACGGCAATGGATGGCACAACTGGGTGTAACTACCAGCAGTACCCGGCCATGATATTTCTGTAATAGTCCCGGCTGTGATAGATAGCGGGCTTCTTCAAGTGGATCCTGCCGGTATCCGGGACTGGATTGAAGTTCTTCCTGTAACGGGAATATTTGTAATAATAAGGGGTCTGCCGGATTGTTATACTCAATCTTGTCGGCAAATGAACGGGGTACCTTAAAATGAAAGCTGTGCATAGCGGGTACTGAAAATGGCATTTGCTCAATGCTCAGACCCAGATATTTCAGTAGTCTGGCAGGATTGGTAAAATATTTTTCCGGCTGGTTTCGGACTGAATTTCGGGGTATCATATAGGGCAATTTTTTATACTGCGTAGTTTTGCATATTTTAGCAAATAATAATGATTTAAGAGAAAGAGTAACGTATGGCATCCTACAATACCAATGAATTTCGTTCCGGTTTAAAATTAATGATTGACGGCGACCCCTATGCCATTGTTGACAATGAGGTAGTTAAGCCGGGTAAGGGACAGGCATTTAATCGCATTAAGGTTAAAAATCTTAAAACCGGGCGGGTAGTAGAAAGAACCTATAAATCCGGTGAATCGGTAGAAGCGGCAGATGTCATGGATACTGATTTACAGTATTTATACAATGATGGCGAACAATGGCATTTTATGCATCCGGAGACCTTCGAACAGATTGCTGCGGATCAGAGCGCTGTCGGGGATGCGGCTAAATGGTTAAAAGAACAGGATATGTGCACCATTACTTTATGGAATGGCAGCCCATTACTGGTTACCCCCCCGAACTTTGTGGTATTGACTGTAGCGGATACTGATCCGGGTCTAAAAGGTGATACTTCCGGAGGTGGTGGAAAACCCGCGACCATGGAAACCGGAGCAGTGATTCAGGTGCCATTATTTATACAAATTGGTGAAGAACTTAAAATTGATACCCGTACTGCCAAGTATGTCTCCCGTGCAAAAGATTAAATTCATTGCCTCACTGGACTCCCACAACATCCCCTGAGCAGCTCAGGCTCAGGGCCAGAACTATGCAATATATCCGCTGTTTTTTTGAACAGCGAGAGATACTCGAAGTGGATACCCCGGTGTTATCCGCTGCAGCCATTACCGATCCTTTTATAGAAAGTTTTCAAACTCGATATATTCCTCTGACCCGAAAAATGCCGGCAGAACATTATTATCTGCATAGTTCTCCGGAATTTCCCATGAAGCGTCTGTTGGCTGCCGGTTCCGGTTCTATTTACCAGATTGCCAAAGTCTTTCGTCAGGGAGAGGTGGGCAGCAGGCATAATCCGGAGTTTACCCTGCTGGAATGGTATCGGGACGGCTGGGATCATCATCAGCTAATGCAGGAAGTTGAACAACTGCTCACTGAATTATTAACACCTCATGTTCAACTGGGTGCTAGCTGTTTTATGTCTTATCAGCAGGTGTTTGAAAAAGTTATGGCGATTAATCCCCATACTGCCCCCATGGATGATCTGTGTGCCTGTGCAGATAAGTTCGACCTCTCCGGTGTACTGGATAAATCTGATCACCGAGATCGTTTTCTGGAGCTATTGTTCAGCCATGTTATAGAGCCTGCACTGGGTACAGAAGCTGAAACTGGCAAAGCCTGTATCTGTTTTGTCTATCATTATCCAGCCTCCCAGGCATCACTGGCACGAATCGGGCAGGAGAATGGTATTGCAGTGGCCAGACGATTTGAAATATTCATCAATGGGCTGGAGCTGGGTAATGGTTTTCATGAACTCAATAATGCGCAGGAACAACGGGCTCGATTTACGGCTGATAACCAGACCCGTCAGCAAATGGGATTAACTGAACGTCCTCTGGATGAAAATTTTCTGGCCGCACTGGATCTGCTGCCGGACTGTGCCGGGGTGGCTATTGGCATTGAACGACTGTTAATGGTCATGAGCCAGGCTGCGCATATTAATAAGGTTATCAATTTCCCGTTTGAACGAGCATGATACTCTTAGATATTTTAATTTATACTTAGGGGTTATGAAACTATCTCTGCTAAAACCTGGCCCAGTTGTACAGGGATATCCGGTTGCATTTGCTTATTCCACTGAACACGATTATCAGCAAATAATAAAACCACCGTAGAGCCCATATTAAAGCGCCCCATTTCCTGAGCTTTAGTCAGTTTAATCTCATCCTGATACTGCCAGCGCTGAACTGATTGCCGGCGGGGCGGGCTGACTTCACCATGCCAGATGGTTTCAATACTGGAGACAAAAATAGCACCTACTTCAATTAAAGCCATGGGACCTGCTGGCGTATCAAAAATATTAATCACCCGCTCATTGCGGGCAAATAAACGGGGGATAGCCTTGACAGAGGCCTTGTTGACACCAAACAACTGGCCCGGAATATGGACCATTTCTTTTAAAGTGCCGTCTACGGGCATATGAATACGGTGATAATCTCTGGGCGACAGATAAATAGTGACAAATTTACCATTGTGAAAGATTTCTGTCAGAGCCTGATCGCCGGCAAGTAAATCAGACAACTTAAAATAATGGCCTTTTGCCTGCATCAGCTGCTGGTCTTCAATATCACCCAGTTCGCTGATAGTCCCATCTACCGGGCAACAGAGCTGATGTGCATTGCTTCGATCAGGGCGGACCTGTGGTTTTAAAGAACGGCTAAAAAAATCGTTAAAACAGCTATAATCTTCAGCATTTTCCCGTACCGCTTCCATCATATTGACATTAAATAAGCGTATAAACTGTTTAATCTGAAAGTTTTTAAAAGCCGTTTGTTTTATGCGCATAAAACGATGCATCAGCGCTGATAAAAAATGCTGCGGTAATAAAAATAACGGCCAGGTTTTTAAATAATCCATTAAACTGGCGGATCGTTTATTGTTATTATGAAGTTGAGGCAATTCAATACTCCGGAGAATGAAATTTTTTAAAAATTAAGGTATGATCCCGTGGTTTTACACACAGCTATTGTCAGTAAGTAGCACAATAACTGTATTTTAACTCAATTTTAAAAGGAATCCTCCTCATGTTTACTAAAGATATGACAATTGCCGGCTATGATGATGAACTCTGGGACGCGATACAGCATGAGGAAACACGTCAGGAAGAACATATTGAACTGATTGCCTCAGAAAACTATACCAGCCCCAGAGTTATGGAAGCACAGGGATCCGTGCTGACCAATAAGTATGCCGAAGGTTATCCTTCTAAACGTTATTATGGCGGTTGTGAAAATGTCGATATCGCCGAACAGCTGGCCATTGATCGAGCTAAGAAACTGTTTGGTGCTGACTATGCCAATGTACAGCCGCATTCTGGTTCCCAGGCCAATGCTGCGGTTTATTTTGCACTGTTAAATGCCGGTGATACGGTAATGGGGATGAGTCTGGCTCATGGCGGTCATCTGACACATGGCTCCAGGGTCAGCTTTTCCGGTAAATTATTTAATGCCGTTCAATATGGTTTGAATGAAGCAACCGGCGAAGTAGATTATGAACAGGTCGAACGTCTGGCTAAAGAACATCAGCCTAAAATGATTATTGCCGGTTTCAGTGCTTATTCGCGGATCATGGACTGGCAGCGTTTTCGTGATATCGCCGATGAAGTCGGTGCTTATTTAATGGTTGATATGGCTCATGTGGCCGGCCTGGTAGCGGCAGGCGTATATCCCAGCCCGGTACAGATTGCCGATGTCACCACCTCAACAACCCATAAGACACTGCGAGGTCCTCGCGGCGGGATTATTCTGGCCAAATCCAACCCGGAACTTGAGAAAAAACTCAACTCCATGATTTTCCCCGGTACTCAGGGCGGCCCATTAATGCACGTTATAGCCGGTAAGGCAGTGGCTTTTAAAGAAGCCATGGAAGATGATTATGTGGTTTATCAGACGCAGGTTATAGAAAATGCCCGTGCCATGGCCACGGTATTTCTGGAGCGCGGTTATGATGTGGTTTCCGGAGGTACTGATAATCACTTATTTCTGCTCAGTTTAATCTCCCGCAAGCTGACCGGTAAAGCGGCCGATGCGGCACTTGGATTTGCCAATATTACCGTCAATAAAAACTCAGTACCCAATGATCCCCAGTCCCCCTTTGTGACCAGTGGTTTGCGTATCGGTTCGCCTGCTATTACGACCCGGGGCTTTAAGGAACAGGAAAGCTCAGAACTGGCGGGCTGGATCTGCGATATTCTGGACGAACTGTGCAAGATGGAAGAAGCCGATCGAAGCATTGAAAATATGCAAGAAATGGCCATAGTACAACAGGTTAAACAGCAGGTGCTGGACTTATGCAAGCGTTTTCCAGTTTATGCATAAGCGGGTTAAGGCTAAGACTTAAGAGTTTACTATATGCGTTGTCCATTTTGTCATGCACCGGAAACTAAAGTTATTGACTCACGTCTGGCCAATGAAGGGGATTCTGTGCGTCGCAGACGAGAATGTCTGACCTGCAGTGAACGCTTTACGACCTTTGAAACCCCGGAACTGGTGATGCCTCGTCTGGTGAAAAGTGATGGTTCACGGGTGCCCTTTGATGAGCAGAAATTACTGCAGGGTATGTTGAAGGCGCTGGAAAAACGTCCCGTTTCTCTGGAAACGATTGAACAGGCAGTCAATCGTATTAAAAATAATTTACGGGCCACCGGTGACCGGGAAGTGGCATCCAGTCGTCTGGGTGAATGGGTCATGGATGAACTGAAACAACTGGATCAGGTTGCCTACGTCCGTTTTGCATCGGTGTATCGCAGTTTTCAGGACCTGGATGAATTTCGCAAGGAAATCGAACGACTGGAAGCTCCGGAACAGGATTAAGGTACAGGCCATGCCCGGCGATGAATTTTATATGGCTCAGGCCATTAAACTGGCCAGAAAAGGCTGGTTTAGCACCCATCCCAATCCACGAGTGGGCTGTGTACTGGTGCGAGACGAGCAAGTCATTGCGCAGGGCTGGCATCAGTATGCCGGACAGGGACATGCAGAAGTTCAGGCACTGGCAGATCTGCAACATAATAATGCAACGGCTGAAGGTGCCACTGCTTACGTAACACTCGAGCCGTGCAGCCATTTTGGCCGAACCCCACCGTGCAGTAATGCCTTAATAGAAGCGGGGGTAAAACGGCTGGTCGTAGCGATGACCGATCCCAATCCGCTGGTTTCCGGTAATGGCATCAAACGCCTTAAAGAACATGGGGTTGAGGTTAGAGTCGGCGTACTGGAAGCGGATGCCAGAGCCTTAAATCCGGGATTTATTCAGCGCATGGAAACGCAGAAACCATTGATACGCTGTAAAATGGCCATGAGTCTGGATGGCCGGACGGCTATGGCCAGTGGTGAGAGCCAGTGGATCACTTCCCCGGATGCCAGAGAAGATGTTCAGACTCTGCGGGCAGAAAGTTCAGCTGTTTTAACGGGCATTGGTACTGTCCTGGCGGATAATCCATCCATGAATGTCCGTTCACAGCGCTTTGCTGACAATAATCGTCAGCCGGATCGGGTCATTCTGGATACCCGACTCAGAATACCGCTGGATGCAAAATTGTTATCTTTAGACGGGCAAACGGTTATCTGCACTTCGACGGAGTCTAAACAGCAGAGCCGGAAAATTCAGGCACTTGAAGCCAGGGGAGTAGAGATATATTTTCTCAATACTCAGAAGTCTGGTTCCCGCAGAGTCCTGTCGGTTAATGAGCTTATGACTGTGCTGGAACAACGGCAATACAATGAGATATTACTGGAAGCCGGAGCCACACTGGGCGGTGCTTTGTTAAACGCCGGTGTGGTTGATGAACTGATTATCTATATGGCTCCCCATTTGATGGGCAGTGATGCTCGGGGCTTATTTCATATTCCCGGACTGGACAGGATGTCACAAAGAATTCAGCTTGATATCCGAGATATCCGGGCGGTGGGCAGGGATTTTCGTATAACTGCCAGAGTACGTTCTGTGACGGAACAACAGGAATAATATATGTTTACCGGAATTATACAGGCGATTGGCCGGGTGGCAGCTATAGAACCCAAAGGTATTGACAGCCGGTTTTATATTAAAACCGGTGATTTAGTGCTGGACGATGTGGCTATTGGCGATAGTATTGCAAGCAATGGGGTGTGTCTGACGGCAATAGCGCTGCCCGGTGATGGTTTTTGGGCGGATGTTTCGGCTGAAACCTTGTCAAAAACCGGTTTCAGACATATAAAGGTAGGAAGCCGGGTAAATCTGGAAAAGGCACTATTGCCCACTACCCATCTGGGCGGGCATATTATCAGCGGCCATGTGGATGGTATAGGTACTATCATTGAGCGTAGTTCTGCCGGGCGCTCGGTACATTTTAAAATTCAGGTACCTGCTGGGCTGGCAAGGTATATTGCCGCAAAGGGTTCTATTTGTATCAATGGTGTCAGTCTGACGGTAAATGCTGTAAACGGCTCCGTCTTTGCATTGAATATCGTGCCGCATACCCTGGCAGAAACTACCCTGTCAGATGCTCAGGCCGGAATGGCTGTTAATCTGGAAGTGGACATTATTGCCCGTTATCTGGAACGCCTGCTGTTAGGTGACAAAGCGGCTGAAGCGGCACTGGAACATACGATAACCCTGGACTTACTGGCAGAGAACGGTTTTTTAAATCGTTAATAGAACGTAAGCGATGCAAGTTGCATTATCTTTTCAATATAGAAAGCAGTATAAAAACTTTATGGCTAATTTTAATTCGATAGAAGAAATACTTAAAGATATCCGTCAGGGCAAAATGGTAATTATTGTTGATGACGAAGATCGCGAAAATGAGGGCGATCTCCTGATGGCGGCCAGCAAGGTAACTCCGAAAGATATTAACTTTATGGCAACCTATGGCCGGGGGTTGATTTGTCTGACCCTGACTCAGCAGCGTTGTAAGCAATTGCAGATCCCTTTAATGGTGGATCGTAATAATGCAGAATACGGAACCAATTTTACCGTTTCCATTGAAGCCGCAGAAGGTGTGACCACCGGGATATCTGCCGGTGACCGGGCAGTGACCGTTCAGGCGGCTGTTGCTGCAGATGCCAAACCTGCCGATATTGTTCAACCGGGTCATATTTTTCCACTGGAAGCCCAGCCAGGCGGTGTTCTGACTCGTGCCGGTCACACTGAGGCCGGTTGTGATCTGGCCCGAATTGCGGAACTGGAACCTTCTGCAGTGATTGTGGAAATTCTTAATGAAGACGGCACCATGGCGCGTCGTCCTGATCTGGAAAAATTTTCTGAAAAGTTTGATCTTAAAATTGGCACCATTGCCGATTTAATTGAATATCGACTGAAAAATGAACATTCAGTGGAAAAAGTCAGTGAATGTAACTTACCGACCAGTGCCGGTGAATTTCGTCTGGAAGCCTATCACGATGCCATTTCCGGTCAGCTGCATCTGGCTATGATTAAGGGCACAGTTAATCCTCAGGAACCGGTTCTGGTGCGGGTGCATATGGAAAACTCCTTATGTGATATGCTGGACGCCCAGATGGATGATTGCGGCTGGCCTTTAAATGATGTAATGAAACGCATTGATGATGAAGGCAAGGGTGTCATAGTGATCCTGCGCAGTCATGAAACCAGCAATGAACTGGTGCACCGTATTGATCATTATCAGAAGCTGCAGCTGGGCGAAGCATCTTCTCATTTGAGCAACAAAAAAAATTTACGAACCTATGGTCTGGGTGCACAGATTTTAAAATCTATTGGGGTAAAACGGATGAAAGTCATGTCAGCACCTAAGAAAATACACGGTCTGTCAGGCTTTGGGCTGGAAGTGGTTGAATATTATACGGGCAAGTAGTTAATTTATACTGAATAATTACAAGTTAACAAAAATACAGAGATAAAATATGAGTATAAAAACATTTGAAGGTGAAATGCTTGTTGACGGTGCCAGATTTGGTATTGTTGTGAGTCGTTTTAATAGTTTCGTGGTTGAGTCCCTGCTCAGTGGAGCCATAGATACCATTTTACGTCATGGTGGTAAAGAAGAAAATATAGAAATTGTCCGGGTTCCCGGAGCAATTGAAATTCCTCTGGCGGCAAAACGCATGGCGGCCGCTGAAAAGTATGATGCGATTATTGCCCTGGGTGCGGTGATCCGCGGCGGTACACCGCATTTTGATTTTGTAGCCAGTGAAAATTCCAAAGGGCTGGCTCAGGTCTCTATGGAGTATGATATTCCGGTTGCATTCGGGGTGCTGACTGTGGATACTATTGAACAGGCTATTGAGCGTTCCGGTACCAAGGCAGGTAATAAGGGTACGGAAGCGACTCTGTCGGCAATTGAAATGGTTAACCTGTTTAAAAACTTTGTCTGAAATTCATCGCGCGGGATATACTTTTGAAAAATCGCTCTAAATCCAGACAGTTTGCTGTACAGGCACTGTATTCCTGGTTATTGACACAACAGAATGTAGCGGACATTGAGGTTCATTTTTTAAGTGAACATGATATGGAAGATGCAGATGTAGCTTATTTTCAGGAAATACTGCATTTTGTCACCACTCATAAAATGAGTCTGGTGGATCATATGGAGAGTTTTCTGACTCGATCCTTTGCCGAAGTCGATCCGGTAGAACAGGCCATATTGTTAATTGGTACTTATGAGCTGGAACAACGACTGGATGTGCCTTATCGGGTAGTCATTAATGAATCCGTGGAAAGTGCTAAAATCTTTGGTGCCGAAGACGGACATAAGTTTATTAATGGTATTCTGGATAAAATTGCCGCTAAGTTACGCGGCGCAGAAATAAATGCACCACGCAGTAAAAAGCCAAGAAAAAAATAACGCCGCAGAGGATTTATGTCCGGGTCAGAATTTGGCTTAATTCAATCTTATTTTTCCATACCCGGTCAGTCACTGCTTGCACAGCAGGATCATCCTGATATTATTCAGGGTATTGGTGATGATTGTGCTATTCTTGCTCCCCCCGCAGATCAGCATCTGGCTGTTTCCATAGACACCTTAATCTCAGGTGTGCATTTTCCCGAACAGACATCCCCGCAGGCCGTTGCTCATAAAGCTCTGGCAGTAAATCTCAGTGATCTGGCGGCAATGGGGGCTGAACCGGCCTGGTTTACTCTGGCGCTGACGTTACCGGATAATAACCGGAACTGGCTGGAGTTGTTTTCTCAATCACTTTTCAAACTGGCAGCAGAATATCAAATACCTTTAATTGGCGGAGATACCACTAGCGGTGATCTGGCTGTGACCATTCAGATTGCAGGTTATGTCCCTCCGGATAGTGCATTAAAACGCTCCGGGGCTCAGGCGGGTGATATCATCGTCCTGACCGGAGCGTTGGGAGCTGCCGCTATTGGGCTGGATATAGTACTGGAACAAAACAGGGCGCATTATCAATGCCTGTCAGAAACCCGGAAAAAGGCTGCCCGGCTTGCTTTAAACTATCCCTGTCCTAGAATTAAAGAAGGCAGGATTATCAGACAGTATGGTCATTCAGCGCTGGATATATCTGATGGTCTGCTAGCAGATTTAGGGCATATTTTAACTGCCAGTGAGGTGGGGGCTGAGGTGTTTCTGGAACAGTTGCCGCTGTCAGAAACACTGGCCTGTCTTAAACTGGAACAAAAATGGGAAAAAGCTCTGACGGGTGGTGATGATTATGAACTATGCTTTACTCTTAGTCGGGATAAATGGCAGGTGTTAAAACATTTTCATCCCCGTTTTACCGCTATAGGTCATATTACGGAGAGCCGGAAATTACGCTGTTTAACAGCTGATGGCGAAATATTTGAATTACAGAACAGGGGTTATAATCATTTTGACTAAGATCTTAAGCAAAGATGAAATTCGTGCCAGACATCGGGTCTGGCGTGATCCCTGGCATTTTCTGGCCTTTGGTTTTGGTTCCGGTCTGGCAAAGACAGCTCCGGGGACATTTGGCACTTTAGCAGCAGTTCCGATCTATTTATTACTGCTTCAGTTAGGCTGGTTATGGTATGGGATTGTGACCGTTGCAGCTTTTTTTATCGGTATTAAAATCTGTCAGAAGACCTCAGATGATTTACAGGTGCATGATTTTTCCGGTATTGTGTGGGATGAATTTGTCGGTTTCTGGATCACCATGTTTTTAATTCCCTTTCACTGGCAATGGCTGGTGCTGGGTTTTATACTGTTTCGTTTTTTTGATATTTTAAAACCCTGGCCTATACGGGTACTGGATCAGAAAGTAGAAGGTGGTTTTGGTATTATGATTGATGATGTGCTGGCCGGTATTTATGCCTGGATAGTGCTTTATCTGATTATTGAATTTTATTAATGAAAAAAAAATGACTATGTGTACAGACCCTAAGCATAAATACCCACAGTACCTGTCCGTTTTACTAACTCTGGTTCTACTTATTATTTCGGTTAAGGCACTTGCCGGCCAGACTATAAAAGTACTGGCACTGTTCTCGGATCGGGCTCTGGTGGTGGTTGACGACAGTCAGAAATTATTAAAAAAAGATCAGAGCTTTGAAGGGGTTAAACTTATCAGTGCCGATAGTGATTTTGCTGTTCTGGAAGTACAGGGGCGTAGAAAAAAATACCCGCTGGGTTCGGAAATCAGTACCAGCTACAAAAAACAGGATCCCAAAAAAGTACTGGTAGTATGGAAAAATAAATATAATATGTTTCAGGCTGAAGGCAAAATTAATAGTTCCAGAGTGACATTTCTTATTGATACCGGAGCTAACACTGTAGCGTTAAATTCAGGCATTGCAAAAAAAGCCGGTATTAATTATAAAAAAGGGCGTCAGGTTCTGGTTCAAACTGCATCAGGCATGGTGAAAGCCTATCAGGTTAAATTGAATAAAGTCAATGTGGGTCATATTCAGCTCTATAATGTGAGTGGTATGGTGCTAGAAGGAGGTTATCCGACCCAGGTATTACTGGGGCAGTCATTTTTAGGCAGAATCCATATGATTCGTGATGGCGATAAAATGAATCTGCGAAAAAAATACTAAGGGCTGTTGATTAAGTTCAATAGACAAAAATCCTTTGCAAACAGGGTTTGCAGCGTGCTTTATGGTTGAACTTCTGCAAATATTTTCTATACTCTAAGTAATACTCGTTAGTGACAGCGGGCTTTCGTCCGGCAGGGTAAACCCAGCACTTCGCCTAAACGACGAGGCTTCTGGGAAATAGTTGTCACCCCTGCTATCCTCGACCCAAGGGCGAGGCCTTACGAGGTGCTGGGTAAAGATAGTTTTAAACTACGATTTATGCTGGATAGTTATCAGTTTTACAATACCAAAGTCATTTAAAATACGGTGCATCTTAAGTAAATATAAAATATGTCCAGTATCGTATTTAACAAACAATCTTTAAGCAATTTCCCCCCCCGGCTTCGAGCTGTCACTTATGCAGTTATGTTGCTATGCGGGATGAGTTTTGTTTCCGTTCAGGCCTCGGATAACCTGCAGGCTAAAGAATATCTGGTCAAATCAGCCTTTTTGTATAATTTTGCCCGCCTTTCAGAATGGCCGGATGATACGTTCAAGAGAGTATCTCAACCCTTTAAGCTTTGTCTTATGGGTGATGATTCCTTTGGTCTGACCCTGAACAGTATTAGAGATAAAAAAATAAACGGCCATCCGCTGTTAATTATACGTCGAGTTACACTGGAGAATGCTGCACACTGCCAGCTGGTTTTTATCAGTCGTTCTGAGGAGCAAAACCTGCCGCAGATTATTTCTTATTTACAGCAATACCCTGTCCTGACCATCAGTGAATTACCTGATTTTGCATATAAAAACGGCCATATTCGTCTGTTTCTGAATAATGAAAATACTCTGAGTCTGGAAATTAATTTACAGGCTATCAGGAATGCTCATTTAAAAATCAGTTCACGTATTCTGACTCTGGCGACCATTGTTAATACAGATATTAAAACAGACAAACCTGTTAAAGGGGGTAACTAATGCCAGTATTCCCCTCTAAATCCCTGTCATTTAAATCCTTATCAATACAGAAGAAGCTGGTACTGATTATCCTTGGTATCAGCAGTGTCATGCTGTTGTCCAGTATGGGAATTTTTATGTCCAGTGAGCTGAACAGTCTGAAGAAGAAAATGAGAGAGGATTTATCGACACTGGCTGATCTGGTAGGCAAAAACAGTTCTGCGGCCATTATGTTCTATGACGCACGAACCGCAAAGGATAATCTTCAGACATTAAAAGCAAAACCGCATATTATCAGTGCCCATTTACTGAATGAAAATCAGGATATAGTGGCCAGTTATCACAGGAATAAGCAAAGCGGTGAAAAGGACTTTTTAAAAGCTCAGATGTTATCTTTACTGTCAAAACAGCAGGAAGCTTATTTATGTAACACAAATAATATTCATATCATTAAAAGGATTATGTTTGACAGGGATAATAGTCTGCTGGGTTACATCCATATTGAATCGGATCGTAATGTCTACTGGCAGCGAGTTAAAGAATTTATTTATACTATTATTCTTATGCTCTCAATTTCTCTGTGGATAACATTAATAATCGCTTACCGGGCACAGAAAATATTTACCGATCCTATTGTGAATTTACTTTTATCCATGCAGCATGTTTCCAGAGAACAGGATTATCGTTATCGTATTGAAAGTCCCTGTAATGATGAGGTGGGTGAGTTAATTAACGGCTTTAACGAAATGCTGGAAAAGCTGGAACAGCAGGAACAATTGACCCGGAATTATCAGAAAGAACTGGAAAAAAGAGTGGATGAGCGAACCCGGCAATTACAGACGGCCAGAGATAAAGCTTTGGCCGCCAGTCGAACCAAAAGTATCTTTCTGGCAAATATGTCCCATGAAATTAGAACACCCATGAATGCTATTCTGGGTTATTCACAACTATTACAGCAATCCGATTTAAAAAAGGATCAGAGCAGACAGCTCAGTATTATAAATAAAAGTGGTAATCATCTATTATCCCTGATAGATGATATTCTCGAATTATCCAAGATTGAAGCCGGGTCACTGGAAATTATCAGGAGTGATTTTGATTTACTGGAGCTGGTACAGAATGTAGAAAATATGTTTAAAATACGCTGTAATCAAAAGCATCTGCAATGGAAAATGGAATGTTTTACTGCTAAGCCGATACTGGTGAGTGGCGATCAGGGAAAACTGAGGCAGGTACTGATTAATTTAATCTCCAATGCAATTAAATTTACTGAACAGGGTGAAATATTGTTCAGGATAGAAAATACTGAAAAAGATCACTATAAATTTACGGTTAAAGATACCGGGCCGGGTATAGAGAATAATGCACTGGAACATATATTTGATGCCTTTCATCAAGGCAAGCAGGGAGAAATAAAGGGCGGTACAGGTTTGGGGTTGAGTATTTCCAGACAATATATTAATTTGTTCGGTGGTCAATTAAAAGTACAAACTAGCCTTAATCAGGGAGCTCGATTTTATTTTGACATTGTATTAGCTCCTTCCAGTGAGTACTTTATACCGGAAGAAAGCCTTATTGTTAAAACAAAATATTTTCTTAAAAGCAGTCAGCTGCTGACGGCTCTGGTTGTGGATGATGTTAAGGATAATATCGAGCTATTGAAGAATGTATTATGT
>JALVAL010000281.1 GCA_027011205.1 Gammaproteobacteria bacterium | reverse complement strand
ATACCACCCGGCTTTCAGGAGCCAGTTCTTTGACAATATTTAAATTATGTTTTAGCGCTGTCAGGTTTACTCGCGCTGTAACCTGATGCATTAGAAAAAAACGCCTTTAATCTTCATAATCAATAGAAGCATGATTTTCAAAACGGGTATATTGCCCGAGGAATGTCAGCCGTGCCGTTCCCAGTGGGCCATTTCTATGCTTACCTATAATAATCTCCGCTGTTCCCTTATCCGGGCTGTCTTCGTTATACACCTCATCTCGGTAAATAAATACAATTAAATCCGCATCCTGCTCAATCGCTCCTGATTCCCTCAAATCCGACATCACGGGACGCTTATTGGGTCGTTGTTCCAGACCACGATTTAACTGCGATAATGCAATCACCGGCACATTCATTTCTTTGGCCAGGGCTTTTAAACCACGGGAAATCTCGGAAATTTCATTAACCCGGTTTTCCGAACCGCCCTTAACCTGCATTAACTGCAGATAATCCACAACAATCAGGCCAATATTATGTTTACGTTTTAAGCGTCTGACTCTGGCTCGCATTTCTGTGGGTGACAAAGCCGGCGTATCATCAATAAAAA
Organism: Gammaproteobacteria bacterium; assembly: GCA_027011205.1. GTDB lineage: Bacteria > Pseudomonadota > Gammaproteobacteria > GRL18 > GRL18 > JANELJ01. The sequence continues at coordinate 8,156 of JALVAL010000281.1, read as the reverse complement.
TATTAGCCTCATTAAGAATCGACACCGCTGATGTTAAACGAGGCCAGTCTTCTTCATCCAGTTGCCCGGAACGAACTTTGGTCTGGTTTATGCGTCCCAGTGAAGACAGCATACGTAAAGTTAATGATTCAGCAGGCATTTCCATACTAAAAACCGCCACACCTGCACCGGCACTAATTGCTGCATTTTCTGCCAGATTCATGGCAAAAGTAGTTTTTCCCATAGAGGGTCTGCCAGCCACAATAACCAGATCAGCAGGTTGCAGGCCGGAAGTCAGGTTATCAAAATCAGAAAAACCACTGGGGATGCCGGTAAAACTTCCGCCGCTTTGATAAAGCTCATCAATTCTATCGACTGTTTTTTTCAATAATTCAGTCATATCCTTGAAATCATTACCAGCATTAGCCCCTTTATCGGCTATTTCAAAGACCGTTTTTTCAGCTGCTTCCAGAATATCATCACTGTTTCGGCCTTCGGTATTAAAAGCACTGTCCGCGATTTCATTGCCAATCTGGATTAACTGCCTTAAAACGGATCGTTCGCGAACAATATCGGAATAAGCCCTGATATTGGAAGCACTGGGAGTATTATTCACCAGAGAGCCCAGATAGGCCAGACCGCCCACATCATCAATATGATTATTTGATTCCAGGCGTTCTGATAGAGTCACCACATCGCAGGGCTTGCCTGACTCAATTAACTTCCTGATTTCTTTATAAATAATTTTATGATCACGGCGATAAAAATCATCTTCATTAACAATACTGGCGATATGATCCCATGAATCATTATTGAGCAGCAAACCACCCAGAATTGACTGTTCTGCATCTATGGAATGCGGTGGTAATTTAATTGATTCGGTTGTTTGATCCATGCACTACTCATAATATGGGGTTGGGGGAAGTTAGGAATATTATCTGATACTCAGAGCAATTTACAAGCACAAAATGTAATAAAAAAAGGCATATCCCTTAACTTCTCGACAAAGCATAGATAATTTACTAATATTCAATAAAAAGTGTCCTACTTATAATTTATTTAAAGTACGATAATTATTAACTTCTCACTATAATTTTAATAAATGAGGTTTAATTATATAATGTCAAACCAATCTGACCTGTCTCTTCAGGAAAGGAATCTATTTCAACAAGGTTTTCAAAGCTACACACCATCAGAATTAAAGTCACTGACCTGGGGGCTTCGCTTCACACCTTTTCTCTGTATGGCATTGGGCTTTTATGGATTAGTTAACCACAATATCGTTATCCTTTTTATTATTTCAGCATCCGGGATCATAGCCGCTTTTTTTCCCAATATGCACCCCTTTGATCTAATTTATAATAATCTTATCCGACCGATATTCAAAGGCGTTCGATTACCATCCAACCCCCTGCAGCGCCGTCTGGCCTGTCTGGGTGCCGGTTTCATGAACGCCACAATTGCCTTCATGTTTTTAACTGATCCAACGGTACAGACTCTCCCGCTGACAGAAATCAGCTTTAGCATGGAAGGACTTGGCAGCGGTGGAACCGTTGCCTATATCCTGGGGTATCTGCTTGTGTCCATGCAGGTCATTGTATTTGCAAATCATTTCTGCCTTTTATCCTGGGCTTATGAAATGCTGATGCGCTCCATGGGACTTACAGAAAGACCTATTAGTCCTGAGCGTGCAAGAAAACTAAAACATCTTGATGCAGTTATTATTGATGTCAGGGATAAAGGAGATTTTGAAAAAGGACATATTGAAAATGCCATCAATATTCCACTGGATGAAATGGCTAAAGGCGGTTATATTGATAACTTTAATAATAAACTGACATTGATCTACTGCGGTAATGGTCGATTCAGTTTTATTGCGCAGGAATTAATGCGTAAACAGGGATTATCTATGGCTTATGCCATGGGAAGTTATGAACATGCAAAGGAATCACTGGGGCTTATATAACAACCCGTCGGACTTTTATAAAGCAGCAGATATAAACAGGAGTTGCTGAATGATTATTAATGGTTCAGCAGCCAGACTGGTAATTTTTTATTAACATTTTCTGTAATTCGACGAGCAATTTCATCGGCCTTGGTCAATTTAGCCGTATCCGTCGTTTGCTTAATGATATTCTCTTCGGAATGCTGCTCCAGGCATTCATGCGAATCTTTTACTCCTGGAAGATCATGACGATGTTTTTGAGCATCGAGTATTGACATCATATCTTCATAGGATATTTCTTCAACTGAATATTGTTCCTCTACTACCTGAAATAAACCCATTTTTTAAACCTGATTTTTAAACGCTTTATTAACGCTAAAGTGAAAAAAACTTATAATTTATGGTTTAATGATAAGAGTTCATTAAGTCTGAGTAAATCAGGCTATTCCTACATCTAGCCATTGAATATAAACGTATAATCTTATTACAAGGTGTTTAGCTCTCTTTCTTATTTATATATTTAGCGAAACTATGGAACATTCAGTACTTTACAAGCAGGAATATAATCAGTCAAAGGTTCAGTACCTGTTTAAAAATAACAAGGGACGTGATTTTGTCTGTGGTGATATCCATGGTTGTTTTGACCTGCTTGAAGAAAAATTACTGACTATACAATTTGATCCGCAGCGAGATCGCCTGTTTAGCGTGGGCGACATAATCGATCGTGGTGCGGACTCTGCAAAAGCCCTGTTCTATTTACAGCAAAACTGGTTTTACAGCATACGGGGCAATCATGAGCAAATGTTTCTCGACTGGTGTAGAGAAACTACCCCCGTCTTTCGAGCAGATGCTTTTCGTTATCATATGCATAATGGCGGACATTGGGTTGCTGATTATCTGGGTATTCATATTCAACAGCTTAATGATGATATTCTTGATGACACTCTCATTACCGAAAAATATCCTGCTTTAAACTTGTGGCTAGAAGCTCTGTCAGCTTTACCCTATGCTATGGAAATAAAATCATCCAGAAAGAAAATTGGCATTATCCACGCAGAAATTCCACCGGAAGTTAACTGGTCATCACTTGAGGCGGAATTAAATAAGCCCCGTGTATTGTATAGTTTATTATATTCACGTAAATATATTCACTCTTTAAGACCCCGAAAATATTCTATTGAAGGTGTCAGTGAAATTTATGCGGGACACACCATCATAGACAGCCCTCAAAAAATTGGCAACACACATTATATTGACACGGGTGCTTATTCCAAAAACAACCTGACTGTCGTTGAACTTTCAAATTAAATGACTTTAACAGCTTCGCGAGATTAACATCTCACCCCTCTAACCAGAGAAACACATAGCATAAATTAAATTCTATGAATCAAACCATTGAAACGGTCATTAACTTAATGGCAGCCATTACCAATTGCAAAGTCTAAGTATGCACAATCCCTTAAAACGCCCAATTCTTGAAATTCTTAAAAATTCAGACGGCGTTCTTAAAGAATACCAGTTACACAGACTTCTGGGTGGTGAAGCCTTTACTCTTTTTATAGCAGGCTGCAGTGATGAACTGGCTCTTTTTCGTAAACACTTCCTGGTTATGAACGCCTTATACGAACTGCATGAAGAACTCCTGGCACAAAAACTTTACCTGCAAATCTCTGCACTGGAAATAAAACTGCATAAACTGGAAATTCTTCCTTGCTATCTTCAGCCTGGTAAGACCCTGGAAGTAGAGCATACCTTTGCCAAACTTAGCCGCTACTATCGTGACTGGCAGTATTTTAATAAAACCAATGATGCTGATGTAGATGCTCTGTTAAAAAGCTTCTGGAACAGCTATCTGGTGTGTGAAGAAAAAACCGAGGCGCTGGCCTGTCTGGAACTGGACAATAACGCAAAATGGGATGATATTCAGCAGCAATATCGACGTTTATGTCAACAGCATCACCCCGATAAAGGCGGAGATGCCTTATATTTTATTGAGATACGTCAGGCTTATGATAATTTAAAAAGTGTCTATAAACACGCCCCAAATCAAAGCTGATTTTTCCAGCTTAAAATACACCATCAGGTCGACTTCTTCAGACGTTTAATCTCAAACCCTGCCGCTTTTCTGTCAACTTCAATCGCTTTATTTCCACTGACCCAGTTAATGACACGGGGTTCATTGTTATGTGCTTTTACCTGTACCGCATCACAGGCATTTAAACAAATCCCACACTGGGTACAGGTAATTTTTGCACGTTTAATTCCCCGCACCGGCAAACGCATGGGGCAGGCCTTATCACATTCATTATCACAGGACTGACAGAGGCTGGCCCGGGACTTGTCAAAGCCAATTACCAGTGCCTTACGATTACCCATCCAGGCAAAACTCTGCAACATTCCCACTGAACAGCCGTATTTACAGAAAAGATGACGGGCAAAAAAGAAATCCAGTGTCAAAACCAGGGTCATAAGCAGCAAAAATATCACAGGCCCGAAACTTAGATGGACATCAATAATTCCCTGTATCAGATTCTGAGGTGGTATTACATAACTTAAAATGGTAAACGCCCAGACAAAAGCGATAATGATACAGGCACTTAATACAATCAGCCACCGGCTAATACCTTTATGTTCTATTGATGCTTTTTCCCAGAAAGTCACTCTCCCCAGATACCTTTCCATTAAACGATTAATGCTTTCAACCACCGAAAAATGGGGACAAAGCCAACCGCAATAAAGCCGACCATACTTCCAGGATATAAAAATAAAAGCCGCCACCAGAAAAACCACCGGTAAAATAAAATTCAACACCAGATGACGGACCTGAGTCGGGGTATCAAAGCACTGGTATTGGGAAGGCTCAAGGCCGAAAATCCAGGCATGGCCCAGAATAACAAAATGTCCAGCCGTTAAATCAAACCGAAAAATATCCAGCCAGGGTGCCAGTAAAAACAACAGATAAAAACTATAACGACTCACAGTCCGCAGTCGTTCTCTGGAAATAGTCATAAACAGCCTATAATAAATATCAGAAGTTTATTATAGAGAATAAATATTTACGTGCGGTGATTAATGTTACACAGGAATAAAAAACCATACCTGTTCAAGGATGGGTTAAATAATTGTGTAAAATACCCCTCTATTGCAAATGTATTAACTAAATTGTGAGCAATATCCTCAAAAAACATTATCTTTCGATTTATTATTCAATATAAATTACTATCTTGGGTTATAGGCACCATATTTTCAGTCCTGGTGATGGCCGTTAATTATCTTCCACTCATTTGAAAAAGGAATTTTATGAAATCTTCATTTATTTTTGTATTGTTATTATTATTTGCCGGAGTTTCAAATGCCTATGTGTTAGGCTCAGGGAAATGGGGTGCCCCAACTCCTGGTACCGGAGCGGTAATAACCTGGAGTCTGATGGGTACAGGTACATCCTGTAAAACAGAATGTACCTCAGATGGTTCAGTGGGCAGTTTTACAGCCCCGAGTAACTTTATGCCCAGCGGTTTTAAAACACAACTGGAACGTGCTTTTGATGCCTGGAGTAATGTAGCCAACTTAACCTTTATTGAAAAAACCGATAATAATGAGGATTTCGATACCGTACCCTCCTCCAGTGATATTCGTATTGGTGGACATGCCCTTGATGGTATTGGCAGCACTCTAGCTCATGCCTTCTTCCCGCCTCCTAATCGAGTATCGGCTGCCGGTGATGTACATTTTGATGTTGCTGAGCACTGGAAAATTGGCTTTGGCGGCAGCGGTGTAGACATTTTTCAGGTATTTGTACATGAACTGGGTCATGCGCTTGGTCTGTCTCACACCAATGTCCCAAATTCATTAATGAATAGTATTTACTCTGAATCATTTTCAGGTCCACAGGCCGATGATATTGCCGGTATGCAATTTTTATATGGTACAGCTATTACTGAACCAGCAGCGAACCCGGTACCATTACCCAGTAGCCTGTTTTTATTGATTAGCGGCATGATAAGTTTAAGATTTTTCAAATCAAAGATCGCCTGAAAACATAATATAATTGTGTATTTCTCATTGATAAAATATCCTGTTGCATTAATGCTCATTTTTGCCATAGAAAGCACTATGGCATCCTGGGCACAAATGCCAGATGAGCGTCTGCAAAGTCAGTCCCAACTTATTGTTTATGCTCAGTATCTGGGGGATTCAGTTATAGAAATTGACAATAAAAAATTCAATCTGGGTATTTTAAACGTTTCCAAAGTACTGAAAGGCCAAATTTCTTCAGCTTTTGTATTTATAAAAACACCCGCACCCAGTCAGGGTTTAAGAAGTGATATGATTTTTTTTAAATCGGGGCAGTCCGGTTTATGGTTTTTAAAGCCTGTTTCTAATTTAAAAGGTATTTACCATATTAGCCATCCGAGTCAGTTTCAACAAACAACCCCATCAGGTGATATTGTAAAATATTGGCAGCAACGTCTTTTAAACCCGTAACTCTTTCTATCTTAGCGGCAAAATCTGCGTATTTCCCTCTGCAGATCCTGTTCCAGATACTGATCCTGATAATAATAATAATGATCCGGGTAAAGATCAGGACTCCTGATATCTCCATAATAAGGTCTACCAGGGTGATAATAACGTGACCAGAAGTACTGTCTGCTATTTCTGACTCTGACATCGGCTAAAAAGTTGCGTAATTTACGACAATGCTGAACCGATTGTCTGTTATGCAATTGCATCTGCTGTTCATAATCCTGCTGTTGATTACGCCAAACACTTTTTTTATTTATAGTCGCCATTTTTTGTAACATGGCTTTCTGTTTCTGCTGTGCGGTCACTTTCTGCTGCTGGGGTAGTACTGTTAAATCGGAAATACTGGAGCCGGGCTCTGGTGTTTTGCTATATTGTATCTGTCCCCATGGATCGGTCCATTGATAAATAATGTCTGCAGAGACTACTGGTGAGTAACTCAACAGGTATAAAAGTCCCGCAACAGCTATTATTTCTGACCGGGAATAATCACATGTTTTATAAATATTCATAATTCATTAATCATACGCCTTTAAAACCTATCTTTCTATCAGGCAGGATTCGTAGTCCGAGACCAGAACGCAGCAGACGCTGCCAAAAAGCTTATATGGAGGGATTTACGGCGTTTTCAGCAAGAAGTACCGCTGATGGATACGGGGCTTTGCTAATCAATAATAATTAGTGTGCATCCGTTTATTGATGCGCACTTGCGGTACAGGGACGTGCCGCTCATTTTTGACGACCGTAAGTCGTTGAAAATGGAGTAAAAGATGTATCCGCCGAGTAGTTACAAGAATTATTCAATATATCTCTCGCCCTGCTAACCTGATACGCTAATTTAATAATGATGATTTATTTATATGCCGACATCCAGGAGCTGTTGGCGTCTTTTTGCCTCCGCTGGATTTTCTGGATAGACGGCCCTATACTTTGTAATAACATTTGTAATAACAAAAAAGGCAATGGTTATGTTAAAAGTAAAAGTTACCTCAATTGGAAATTCTATGGGTATTTTGCTTCCAAAAGAAGCACTTAGCAAGATGAAAGTATCAAAAGGAGATGCTCTATATCTTGTAGAAAACCAGGATGGCTTCACTTTAACACCCTATCAGGATGATTTTAAAGGGCAAATTGAAGCAGCTGAAGACATAATGAAGCGATATCGAAATACTCTCCATGAGTTAGCTAAATGAAAGAACCCATCTGGATACTTGATAAAATTGTTGAATCAGTACATTCGATGCTTTTAGCAGAACATGGCGGTGGAAGTGGAATTAGAGATAAACTTCTGTTGGATTCAGCTCTTGCCCGACCCAGGCAAAAATTTAGCTATGATTCAGGTATTTCAATTTTTGATCTTGCCGCTGCTTATAGTTTTGGTGTTGCAAAAAATCATCCATTTGTTGATGGAAATAAGAGAACAGCTTTCACTATTGGTACTTTGTTTCTTGAAATTAATGGTTTTAAGCTTAATGCCACAGAAGTAGACGCTACGATTACTATTGAACATTTGGCATCTGATGTTCTTAAAGAAAATGAATTATCATTATGGTTTAAGGAACACGCCATTAAATTCTAACGTCAAAATCATCGGTGCACCTTTTCCCCTTTGTATGATGAAAATACAAAGTAAGTAAGGATATAATTAATACAGAATGAATAAGGATATAATTAATACAGAATGAATGTGGACAAAGGGTGAATTTTAGTG
>JALVAL010000280.1 GCA_027011205.1 Gammaproteobacteria bacterium | reverse complement strand
GCAATGTACCGGATAGCGTATTATTATTTACCCGGTACAAACAGGGTTATGGGGCTGTTCCCGTAAAAACTATCTTAAAGCTATTTATTCTGCTGCTTCTGTTCTGCCCATGAACATTACCCCTGATTCTAAAGATGACTGGAAACTGATCAGGGATGAAGAGGGTATACAGATTTATCTCAATGAGTTCTGGGCAGATAAAATCAAATCAAATCATTTAACCTTGTATATTAAATATACAAGGTTAAATGGTGTCATACAAGTTCGCTCTTCCATGGACAGCCTGCTGGCTGTTATTACCGACATTATATCCTGCAGTCGGTGGGTACATTATTGCAGCAGGCAGTCACTGCTGTTAAGTAAAGTCATTTACTGAGTGTTATCATTATCAACTCCATCATATGCCCTTTTCCTGTACGAAATCGTGAATTTATACTTCTTTCTCGTATTAGCCGATATGAAAAACCTGAATTTAATCAAACATCGCAAAAGGATGTACTATTACCTGTTCACCGCTTTTAATCGCTTGCGCATCGTCGGGCATATAGATAAAGCAGTTGCCCCGGCTCATTGAACTTAAAACTCCGGATCCCTGTTTTCCCGTGGTTGCTACACTGAGCCCATCAGCATTGTGCTGCAAAATACCACGCTGTATTTCTGTTCTTCCCGGCAGTTTACGTATATCTGACTGACAGTTCACTCTGAAATCAACCGGACTTACTTCGCTGCGTCCCAGAAGTTGCAAGAGGGCTGGGCGGACAAAATACATAAAGGTCACCATGACAGCCACCGGATTACCCGGCAGCCCAAAAAACAGAGCCTGATTCAGCCGTCCAAAGGTTAGAGGCCGTCCAGGCTTCAGATGCAGTTTAGAAAAATAAATGGCACCATTTTTATCCAGAGCCTGCTTTATAAAATCGGCATCACCCACGGATACCCCACCGGAAGTAATAATCATATCAACATCAGAGGCCACTGAAAGCAAAGTCTGTTCTATAACTTCCTGAGTATCCGGTATCACACCCAGATCGATAACGTCTACTCCGGCTTTCTGCAGTAAACCACTAATGGTATAACGGTTACTGTCATAGATCTGATCACCATCCAGGGTTTCTCCAATACTGCGGATCTCATCACCACTGGAAAACACCGCAACCCGGGGTTTTCGATGCACCTGAACGGACGCGATGCCAAGTGAAGCCAGAACGCCCATCTGGGCAGCTCCTACCAGACTCCCTGCAGCCAGGACAATACTGCCCTGGTCAATATCTTCACCAATATAACGGACATTAGCACCCTGCTTTATATCTCGGCCAATCGTCATTTGAGTATCATTGATGTGTGTTTTTTCCTGCTCAATAACCGTATCCACACCTTCAGGGATCTTTGCACCGGTCATAATGCGCACGCATTCATGTTCACCAATAGTCTGCTTAAAAGTCTGACCGGCCAGAGCCTGGCCTATAATTTTATAACTCTGACCAGCTGCCTGCACCGGCTCAGAGCATTTAAAACCATAACCATCCATTGCTGAATTATTAAAGTTGGGTACATTGATTGGGGATATAATATCTTCTGCCAGCGTCAGACCCAGAGCATTAGGCAGGATCACTGTCTGACGATTATCCAGCTCACTGATCTGCTGATGAATAATAGCCAGTGCGGCATCTACGCTTAAAACATCGGTATTCATATTTGTCCTTTTACTCTGAAAATTTTTTTGATTTTGTATCTGGAGTCTTATGAGTTATTTTACCCTGATAAAGATGAATATGCTGAGTAAAATCCAGCTCTCCTGACAAAGGGTCATGGCTTGTCAATATGAGTGCAATATTATCTCTACATAAGTGACTAATTAAAGTATAACATTTTCTTCTGGATTCCTTATCCATATTAGAAAAAGGTTCATCCAGTAATATCATATCGGGCTGAGTGATCCATGAGCGTACAATAGCCACCCGCTGTTTTTCACCGCCGGATAATTCCCGGCAATCCCGGTTAATAAGATCCTGCAGGGAAAATTCCTCCAGCATCCGGCAAACCTGCTGCTTAATCTGTTCTCTGGACAGACCTTTGCGCTTTAAACCATAGGCCACATTGTCAAACACACTGCCCTGAAATAGATAAGGCTGCTGATGCAGATAACAGACTTTCTGACGTAGTATCCTACGCATTCTGGACCAGTTATATTCAGCCAGCTGCCCATTATGCGGTAACAGACTGATCTGTGCCTGTTCAGGTTTAAGTAAACCGGAAATAATTTTTAACAGGGTTGATTTCCCAGAACCATTTTGACCGGTCATCAATACCAGATCGGCATTGCTGAGCTGCATATCAATCCCGTCAAGAACTATTCGGGAACCTCTTTTAATACTGATATTATTAAATCGAACAGACCAGTTATCCATTAATGGATCACCTCACCTTTACCCTGAATAGCAGTCAGTAAAAAATTAAGCAATAAGGCCATGGTTAATAACACCATGCCCAGTGCTATTCCCTGAACAAAACTACCCCTACTGGTTTCCAGGGCTATAGCAGTAGGAATATTTCGGGTATGATTTAAAATATTGCCTCCCACCATCATGGATGATCCCACTTCCGCAATAATTCGTCCGAATGCGGCAATAACGGCAGCCATCAGTCCAAAGCGAACTTCTTTAAGTACCGTTATGGCCGCATAAAATGGTGCGGCTCCCAGAGTAATAGCTGTTTCCCAGGCCCGCTGATCTGAGGACTGTAAACTGGCATGGCTCATAGCCACTAATAAGGGAAAACATAAGACTATCTGTCCGAGAACCATGGCATCCTGAGTAAACAATAAATGCAGCCCACCGAAAGGCCCCGAACGGGATAATAATAGGTACAAAGTCAGCCCCACTACAACCGCAGGAATAGCCAGAGCCGTATTAAAAAGCGTTATTACCAGACGACGACCGGGAAAAGTATAATAGGCCAGTACAAAAGCCAGAGCAATGGCTGGCAGAGTTGCAATTAAAATGGCTTTTAAGGAAACCAAAAAGGATACACTGATAATACGCCATACCTGTGAATCACCGGAAAATAATAAATTCAGTGCCTGCAGACTGGCACTTATAATGTCATCCATTTAATATCTCAATAACTAATGAATTCATAAATCAGTATAAAATACCGTATCAGGCTCAAACACGCTGGCCGCAAATTTCGCATCCCGTTCGGGGAGAAACCTGCATGGTCTGCCATTGCAAACTTAATGCATCAAACAATAAGGTTTGTCCAATCAGGAGTTCTCCTGCACCGGTTATCAGCTTAATTGCTTCAATGGCCTGCATGCTGCCAATAACCCCTACTACCGGCCCCAGCACACCATTAGCACTGCAGCTCTGATTCAGCCTGCTGTCAGGGTTATGAAAACATTGATAGCAGGGGCTGTCTTTATCTGCAGGAACAAACACACTGAGCTGTCCTTCCCAGCGAATGGCAGCGCCGCAAACCAGAGGCTTAGCGTATTTAAAGCAGGTTTTATTAATTTCAAAGCGGCTTTTCAGATTGTCTGTACAATCAAGTATGATATCTGCCTGTGAAATGGTTCGCTCTAAAAGCTCTCCATGCAAAGAACTCTCTATTGTGGCAAGACTCACTTCAGGGTTTAAAGCATTAAGTGTCTTCTGACAGGCATTGACCTTGGCTTCTCCCTGCATGGCATAGTTATAGCTGATTTGACGCTGCAGATTAGTCAGTTCAACCTGATCGGGATCGGCCAGAGTCAGTTGTCCAGTGCCTGCTGCTGCAAGATAAAGCGCGGCAACCGTTCCCAGGCCACCCACTCCAATGATCAGAATATGAGCTGCAAGCAGTTTCTGCTGTCCGCTGACATCAATTTCCGGCAGCATAATCTGGGCATTGTAATGCAATAGCTGTTCATCACTTAAATCCATTGCTTGTCTGTACGCTGTTTTGTCTATCATATATCGATCAGCTTTTATATTTTATGATACCGGTTATACATCCATATTATAATTATCAAAACTATCAGGGATAGGGAATTTTAAGCCACTACCCCAGAGCACAGGATAATAAAGCAATGATGCAATATCTTCAGGAGCACTGACAATTAACAGCTAACCACCTGCCACCTCAGGCCAGAGAGCCAGAGTATCCCCTTCGTTGAGTAAAGTAGTATCACGATCTTCACCACAGACAAAAACACCGTTTAAAATCACCAGATAAGCATCCTCACGATCAATTTGAAACATATCAATTACATTATTGACACTGGTGCCTTCCTGCAATTCAACTTCTGCGGCATTTTTTTTTGCATAAACGGGCAGATGTTTAGCCAGAAATGCAAAACACTTCAAGGTTATTTTCATGGTTTCCTCAGCAGAATTTTATTTTGAAAAATCAGGCTGCAAAAATCAGGCGATACCCATAGAACAGGCCAGCCATGCTTCCATCAGACGTTCAGGATTTCTCTGCAGTCGCTGCTTCCATTTACCCAGAGATATCTGGCCACGAATGAGTCCTCTGGCCACACCAATATTTTCAGTATGTCCCAGACTGCTGATCCCCACCAGCACATCATTCTTAAACTGCAGATTAAGATATTTATAACGTCCCCTGTCTACAATACAGACGGCATCACCGCCATCCACACCCATCCATTGCCCAAAAGAAGAAGAGATAAGCCCAAGGGTATCCAGAACATTCATATTCAGACTACCCTGATGTGTCAGGCAATTATCCTGAACCATATTAACAGCAGCAATACGACCATGCTCAACAGCTGTAGGCTGGATAGCCTGAACCGTAAATTCTCCCGTAGAAAAATCCCTTCCCTGAGCCGCATCTCCTGCGGCATAGACGGCAGGATGACTGGTTTGTAAAAAGGTGTTCACCAGAATACCCTGATCTGTTTCCAGCTCAGACTGCTGCAGAAAATCAATATTGGACCGAACACCCGTAGCTGATATGACCAGATCGGCATGCAGATGCTCTCCCGAATCCAGATTTACAGATAAAGGATCACTTTTTTCAATAGCTGTCACACTATGGCTGGTCAGAACACGAACCCCCTTATCCTCACACCACTCTTTAAGCATGTTCCCGGCAGTATCATCCATCATGCGAGGCACCATCCTGTCTCCCCGTTCAACTACGGTTAGCTTAACACCTCGTTTTACCAGTGATTCAAGAATGATACAGCCAATAAACCCAGCTCCCATCAAAACCACAGAGGAATCTGCCTTGGCCATCGCTGCGATATTCCTGGCATCTTCCAGAGTCCAGCAATGTCTGACCCCTTCCAGTTCTACTCCGGGTATGGCAGGATTAATCGGTGTAGCTCCTGTCGCCAGCAACAAACGGTCATATTCCAGTTGCTCACCATTATCCAGCTGCAGGGAATTATTTGCAGTATTTAAACCAGTGACACGATTATGCATGAGTTTAATATTCAACTGCTCATAATAACCAGCCGTCTTACGCAAAAAAGTACCCTGTTCTGCTATTTTTTCACTTAACAGGTAAGGAATAGCCATTCTTGAATAAGGGGGTTCAGGCTCAGCACCAATGAGTATTATAGCTGATTTTTTATCAAGCTTACGAATCGTTTCACAGGCTACAACACCCGCCGGGCCTGCTCCAGCAATAATGTATTGCATCTATTTTTTCCCTGAAATTATTTTGAAACTTACAGACCTAAACGCTTCAAGGTCTCATCTGTAGGTGCTCCGTCCTCATTCCAGCCACGCTTTTCATAATACTCAGGCAGCATTTTTTCCACTTCCGAAAACCGTCCCTTAGCCGGACCGGTTCTTGCTGCGCCTTCTTCACTCTTCAGACGCTCCGGTAAGGTATCATCCGCACGGGTAATACCCGCCTGCATATTATACTGACGTTCCATATTCCACACCCGCTCACCGAGTTCCACCAGTTTTTCCGGCGTCCATTCACCTTCACAGGCGGCATCCAGCTGCGGTGCAATATTTGTCATATCCCAGGCAAAGGTGGTAAACAGACATAATCCACTGGAATCCACTGCAGCGGTCGCATCCTGAAACGCCTTAACCAGTTCAGGCTTGCCTTCTGAAACCAGCGGATCAGTTTTAACCGGAACACCTAATACTTCCGAAGCAATGGTATAACCCCGGACATGGCAGGCTCCTCGATTGGACGTGGCATAGTTCAAGCCAATCCCCTGGATACCCCGTGGATCATAGGCTGGAAACTCCTGGCCTTTGACAGTCATGGATAACTCCGGATGACCGTATTTCTCACACAGGCGCTTTGATCCAAGTGCCAGGTCTTTACCAAAACCTTCGCCGGCTGCCACCCATTCTGCGGCTTTAGCCAGTGCTTCAGCAGAACCAAAATTAAAGGCAACGCCATCGGTTTGTACATCTGTAATAACACCCATTTCATACAGTTCCATTGCTGCAGCAACGGTTGAGCCAAAGGTAATGGGATCATAACCATCTTCATTACATAAGAAATTGGCATAAGTCAGTGCATCCAGATCATTAACCTCCGTATCTGCCCCAAGAGCCCATGCCGCTTCATATTCCAGACCACCTGAATTACCCCAGTATTTTGCCTTGTTCTCTACCGTAAAATGCCCCTGATCAATGGTTGAAATACGTCCGCATGCAATGGTACAGCCAAAACAGGCCGCATTAGTCGTCAGGTTGGGTTTTCCATCACTTTTACGCGGCTCATGCATAGCCTCACCGGATATATCATGCGCACCGTCAAACTGCACTTCCTGCATATTTTTAGCCGGCAAAGCACCAATTTCATTGATTACATTCATTAAAACCTGCGTACCATAAGCAGGCAGCCCCTGACCGGTCACGGGATTAGCCGCTAATATAGCTTTATTTTCATTGACCAGCTGCATAAAACGTTCGGGCTGTTTAATATTGCCCACACCCAGAGTACCGCGTACTGCTACTGCTTTTAGATTTTTAGATGCCATTACCGTACCCACTCCGGAGCGTCCCGCCGCACGATGAAGATCATTAATAATAGCAGCATACAGGCAGCCGGATTCGGCAGAACGACCGACTGCGGATATTCTCAGTAAGGGATCCTGATATTTATTATGCAGCCATTCATCCGTATGCCAGACCGAGGTACCCCAGATTTCAGAAGCATCCACCAGTTCAGCCTGATCATTTTCTACATAGAGATAAACCGGCATGGGTGACCTGCCTTCGAAGATAATCATATCCCAGCCCGCGTGCTTAATTTCTGCGCCAATAAAACCACCGGAATTGGAACAGGCAATACAGTTAGTCAGGGGACTTTTGGTTACCACGGAATAACGTCCACCAGTGGCAGCCATAGTGCCGGTTAAGGGTCCCGTGGCCATAATCATTTTATTGTCAGGTCCTAATGGATCGCATTTGGGATCGGTTTCTTCCAGCAGATATTTGCTGGCCAGTCCACGCTGTCCAAGATATTGCTGCGCCCATTGCATATTAAGAGGTTCCGCTGTTAGTGTACCTTCTGTCAGGTTTACACGAAGGATTTTTCCAGTCCAGGACATTGCGCTTCTCCTATCTGTAAAGTCGGCGGTTATAATTCAGGCCCACTTTAAAAAATTTAAAATGTACTAATATGATTTTAATCACTGTATCAGGCAGATGCTGCGGGATTATTATCCGTTTCTCTAGCCCACTGACGCATTTTTTCATAACCGGTTTGATCTGCATCCACATAGACAATAGCCTGGGTTGGACAGGCAGACACACATTTGGGATCACCACCGCATAAGTCACATTTAATCACCTTGCCGGTCACCTGATTGTAATTCACTGTGCCGAAAGGACAGGCAATGGTACAGACTTTACAGCCCACACAGGTACTATCACTGACTTCTTTAGCTCCAGTATCAGTGTTGAGACTAATCGCATCTACCGGACATGCCTGCTGACACCATGCCTCTGAGCACTGAGTACAGGTATAAGGTACAAAACGACCTTCCTGATGAAAAGTAAAGACCCTGATCCGCGATTTAGAAGGATTAAAAACACCTTCATGTTCGTAAGAGCAGGCAAGCTCACATTGAAGACAACCGGTACATTTATCCGGATCGATAAGCAGCGCTTTTTGCATGGGAATAATTCTCCTGAACGAATTGAATTAAGTTAACCGTTACTGACCTATAGCTCATATTTCCTTATAGCTCACGATACTTCTTATGACAGGACTTACAGCTCTTAGCAATAGTATTAAACTGTTTTCTGGCTTCATCCAGTTTCTGAGCTTCAATAAGTTTAACCATAGTTTCACTGGCTTTAATCAATTTAAGCGCTTTCTGGTTAAAGTCTCCTTTGTTTTCCCAGATAATTTCTTTGGCATCTGTATCACCGAAGTCAGAATCTTCCGGAAAACTGCTTTCTATCATATTGGTCAGGTCAAGCAGTGCTTCAGCATGTGGCAGCCATTGCTGAGGCTGAGTTATACGACCCGTGGTGAGATATTTAAGAGCTTTAAAATGACTGGATATGGAAGACATAACGTATTGACGATATTTGATGACATTATCAGAGCTGTCACCTTGCTGACCATAAGCTGAAGTTACTCCTGAAAAAAACAGCGTTGCGCACAAACCAAGTACTAAAACCACGTATTTCATAAAAGAACCTTTTTATATAAACACTAACGCCGTAAAGTATTACATATAAAATCAGCAAATTAAATAAGTGGTTTTCATCTATGAATACATCAGTTTTCAAGTAAATACTAATTGTGTATAATAT
>JALVAL010000279.1 GCA_027011205.1 Gammaproteobacteria bacterium | reverse complement strand
TAATAAAGAGCATCATGTGCAATTGTTTTATCAGAATCACCGTAAAACAACCGACATCTATATTATTGATGAACGGGGTAGTTTGTATCATCAGGCCACACCCATGGAAACAAACACCACCCATTTAAATCATTTTATCTTATTCCTGGATTCTGTGGTCAGCCGACTCAGTTTCAGCAGCCAGTTTAATACCTATATAGAGTCTTCACCGGATGATTTATTACTCGATAGCACGGTCGCTTTAGACAATCTTTCAGATGAACCCGTGGAATTACAGCTTGAGGTATTTGAAATCGAAAAACAGGCAGGCAAATTAAAACTCAGTGAACAGCTCTCACGCCTGCAAAGTATGCCTGCAAATTTTTTTCGGATACAGGTCATTGCAGATATTAATGATGATGGCAGTCGCCGTTATCTGATTTATGCTAATGAAAAAGAATTCAGTTCTTTTGAATATGGCCGGGATGTATATAAAAAGGTGGCAGAAGAGGTGATAGGTACCCGACAGGGAAATCAGCGTTACTCCATCTATATTACTGATATTGATTTATCACAGGAACTGCGCGATTCAGAAAGCAGCCATGGCTTGCAGGTGACTCAATTTCTTAAATTTAAGCAGGAGATAGAACGTCGCTTAAATCTGGCTATCCGAAATTTATAAGCAGAAAGCGCTTAGTCCTGTGAATAACAAACAGCTTCGATAATGGTTTCCATGTCTTTCTTCCAGCGCTCAAACAGCACTTTTAACTCAGGGTTCTCACCCAGATAAGCCGGCACCAGAAACTCCGGTGACATGGCAGTTAAAACTGTTTCCTGCTCCTCTGCAAAAATAGCGATAGCCAGCGGCAGATAAGGTGCCAGTTGCGGATATTTTTTTGGCAGCTGTTCCATTTCTTCCGGTTTACCAAAAAACACCACACGATATTTATCGGTTTTAAAGCCCATGCCGGTCAGCCCCACATCAACACGCTGAACAAAACTCAGTACATATCCGGCTTTCTTAATTTCTTCCTGCAGAGAAGTCATGGTTTCCGGAAATGCCTCTACAGAACGCCCCATAATTAACTTTTGATGCTCAGCCTGTACCATTGCAGAAAACAACAATATAAGGAGCAAGATAAAATGGACAGTAATGCTTTTTATAGTATTTTTCATTGTTATTTCACACATTCAGCTTTTTATTTATAAGGTGCTTTCTTCAAGCATGGCGTCATATTGTTCCGACATAAACATACAGCCCTGCTTGAGTTCTGAATTATTAAACAATGAGCATAAGTAATTAGGATTAACTGTCATGACCTGCACGGTATCATCTTTTTTGAGAATCGTTGCCCTGAAGGGTAAAAACATGCCAATTCTTGGATCCACCGATAAAACCTGATTCAGGAAAGCAAAATTACAGAAATAAATCAGATATTGCTCTTTATTTTCCTGCTCTTTATCAACAAAACCCTGATTCAGAGTTTGCTCGCGAATATAACGGAAATTATGTCCCAGGGCCGCCTGCTTCATATTTTCAATGGTTTCTTCCAGTGAATAAGATGACTCATAGCTCAGAATTGCAGCGCCTGTTTCATGCTCATGTTTGTGCAGCAGGTTTATATCCGTACTTAATGAACGTAAATAACTGACCACATTATTCACGTCCTGTTCGCTCAGCCCCATTGAACTCGCTGCCATCATCGGCGTACTTTCACGACCGGTCATAATAATTTTTTTAATCATCTGATCAGAGGCAGCAGCCAGAAACGCCGGATTACCAATTGCCGGAGCAATTATTTCTGCATCCCGGGGTCTGGAAAAGGTAACGCCCGTCCCCTTACCGCCAATACCCGCCTCACGATGACAGTTAATACAGATGGTATCAAATACCTGCTTCCCCTTAACCTTATCACCAGCAATATTTTCCGCTGCGTATTGAGGAATTTTAATGTCCGGCTTCCAGCTGCGGATATACTGGATCAGGCTCTGTACCTGAGCATCGCTTAACTGATTAAATGCGGGCATGATTCGGCCCGGTCTGCCCAGTCGAATAGTCTGATGTAAATATTTATTTGAAGTGGTTTTTAAAAAATCACTCAGGTTTAAAGGTATACCCACACCGCCGGAACCTTCACTGCCATGACATACTGAACATTTTTTCTGAAACAGTACTTCACCCATATCTGCAGCTTGTGATTTATTATCCGTCTCGGCAATAGCTGTATCTGCAGCACTGGCTAAAGAAACAATAAGTATCAAACAGATACTCAATAAAAAACCTGCCCAATTAAGCTTACCTTTCATATAAACTAATCCAGTTCGATATCCACCGGCTCACCGGTCTGTTCAGTCAGACAGCGATTCAGGGCATCCTGAAAAGTTTCACCACTGCGCTCATCGATCCAGCCTTTTTGTTCATCATAATTAAAATGAAAACCACCGGATTTTGCTGCCAGCCATAACTGCATGGCTGCAATTTGACGGCTGATAATAAGCTGAGTTTTATTTGCC
>JALVAL010000278.1 GCA_027011205.1 Gammaproteobacteria bacterium | reverse complement strand
AATCTCTTATGTGTCTTTCGGAACATCAAAGGGGATAATGGGTTTTTCTCATTTAATCGAAACTGAAGCTGGTGAGAATGTCGCAAAGATTATGGGTAGAAAATTAGGAGCTAAGGTTGGTTTAAGTGAGGGTGCTGGTGAGGCAATGTACCACTACACAGCAAGTGCTTTACACCGAGGTGTTGAACATGAAACATCATTAAAAATGTTTGAAAAACTAAAGAAGTTCTTCCCAGAAAGTGAGCTAAAAGAACTTCCAAATAAAATGAAAGAGATAACGAAAAAGTATGAAAAACTACTTGACACAAATGTTATCGAATATAATGCATCAAGAGAGGTTCTAAATAAATTCCTCGAGCATAACCCACAATATATTAAAACTGTTATCGATAATGGTGGGGTTAAGTTCTTTGGTAAGACAATACTCGAGGCTAAAAAGATAAACGCTTTCTTAGATGTTTTGCCTGGTTATAATAAACTTACAGATAAACTAAGACCATACAAGTTAGCATTTCAATCTACATTTGAAACTTCTGTAATTAAGGGTAAGTATAAAAAATACGCACGTATTCCAAAAGAAATATCTCAGTTTAGAAATGCTATCCAGCGTGTATTCAAAAGCAAAGCAGACGAATCCTTTATGAAAATAAGAGAATTGCTTAAGAAACAAGGTATTAAAACAGGAGAGGAGTTTAATCAAGTGTTTAGTTCTATAGCATGGGGGCAGTTGCCAACAGACCCAAAACAAAAAGCTGTATATTATTTGTTTCATGAAATGAGTGTCAATAACTTATTAGCTATCCAAGCAGCAGGTAAAGATGTACATTATATGGCTAATTATATGCCAAGGTTTATAGGTATGGGCGAAAAATTAAACCCTTTTGAAAAATCATATGCAGGTGTGATTAGCGAAACAATTACAAATGCAAAACAAAAATCTCATGTAATGTATGAATCTGTCAAGGATAGTGCTAAGAAAATAGATTATCTACAGGCTGAGGAAAAAGGTAACCTTATTCATATTAAAGATTACCTAAACTCAGAGGAAGGAAAAGCTTTGGATTCAGAGGTTGTTCAAGAGGCTTTACAAAAGTATGAAAAAATGCTTGATGATGATATTGCTAAATATGCACGTTCTGGAATTAGTCAAGAAAAGTTTAATGCTGTTAAAGAAATCATAGAGAATGAAAAGATTAAAGCAAAAAACTTAGATGAATTTAGTAATGTATTTATTGATAAAGAAACAGGTGAGGCTTTTATTAGACGTGGTATCAACCCAGATGAAATAAAAGATATTGATGGTTTCTTTCTAACTTCAAAAGATGAAGTTAATTGGTTTGAAACAATAGGACAAGATAGGCTACAGAATATCATGCAAACAACATCTAAAATGTTTGTTGACGATGTTGCTAAGTTTGGAATGAAAGCAAGTGAAGCACCAAATGGTTATGTTAAATTACAAAAAGCTCTTAAAACAGTTGATGGTGAAGACTTATTATTTGAACCACAAATGGCTAAGAACTTAGATGCTCTATTCTATAGTATGGAACGACCATTAGTAGAGAATACCGCAGCCGAGGAAGCATATGATAATCTATTGCATATCGTTAAAGCATCTCTTACTTCTGTATTCCCTTCATTCCACGCATTAAATGCTTCATCAAACGTTGTTCTTAATGCAATGAACTTAGGTAAGCATATATTTGATGTAAAAAATTGGATGTTGTCATTCAAACTAACTGAAAAAAATGCAAAGCTACAGAAACTTAATAAGGAAATCGCTGGTTTACTTCCTGATACAGAAGAGTTTGCTAAACTAACAACTAAAAAGAATGCTTTATTAGCAGAACCAATACTAAATGATTTATACGGTAAGAATTGGACTTTTGGTGAGCTACACGATGTGTTAACTCGCTCAGATGTGGCTTTTACAGATGTTGCTACTGCAAATAAAATGAGTGAGTTAAGACACGAAGGGAAACATATGTCAGACTTACTATTTGATGCTCCTTTATATAAAAAGGTACTACCAACACAGCATAACTACTTGTTTGAGAAAGGTAGGGAGTTCGGAGATATTATTGAAAACCAAGGTAGGTTATTAAACTTTATTGCTAACTTCAGAGAGGTTGGCGACCCGTCAATTGCAGCTAATTCAGTTAAAAAGTTCTTATTCGATTATGGAGACTTGACAGATTTCGAAAAGAGATGGATTAGAAGAGTTATTCCATTCTACTCTTTTATGAAAATGAACTTTATGCTCCATGCTGAAATGTATATGACTATGCCTAATCGTATACGTATGGAACAAAACCTTGTTAAATCATTTAAGGATGCTTTCTCAGATGATAAACTTACAGATGAGCAAAAAGAACTGATGCCTAGCTGGATGAAACGTGGATTATATTATGTAAAGAAAGAGCATAATGACACAATGAAACTTATTGCTAACTTCTCTACTCCACTTGATGCCATTGAGGATAGTGCTGATATGCATAAACTA
>JALVAL010000277.1 GCA_027011205.1 Gammaproteobacteria bacterium | reverse complement strand
TGTTTTTAATATCTTCATCAGTATAATACTGATAAGGCAGAGCAAGTTGCTGCAGCGGGGGTTCCTGAGAAATAAAAATTTTTGCCGGCTGCTTTGATGGCTCCTGCAGCAGTAACTGGCAGAGTTTACCAAAAGCGGTATCCCCTGCACCAGTTATTAGATGATCTGCCAGTTTAAAAACCCGCTGCTGCTGATATTCATAACTAACTTCCGGACCGCCAATAATAATTTTAATATCCGGTGCTATGGTTTTTATTAGTTCTATGATTTGAGTCGTATGTTGGGTATTCCAGATATAAATACCAAAACCAATAATCTGAGGTTTTCTAAGCAGTATTTTTTCAACAATTTCGGCAGCTCGAAGATGAGTAGTGAATTCAAGAATAGCCGCTCTGGACTGTAATTTATGCAAATTTGCATAAAGATAGCGCAAACCGATTGATGCATGGATATAACTGGCATTGACTGTGCACAGTAGTATATCAGACTGGACTGGATTCATTTAAAACAATAATACCTGACTGTTTTATAGTGCAATAGGATAGTGCAACAGATTAGTGCAACAGTCAGGTTATAGATAACCTTATTGTGCCGGTACATAAGGTCGCTGATATGGGTTTCCGTAACCACCGTTATAACCACCATAAGGGTTTTGATTATAGTAAGGATTACCATAAACCTGCGGCTGAGGCTGCGGGTAATAATTTCCAGCTCGGTAAGGATTGTTGTACGGGTTATTATAGGGGGTATTGTAAGGGGCAGCATAAGGATTCTGTGGCTGAGTTTCAGGAACTGGTGCGGCTTTCATTACTGCTACAGCTTGTTCCTCAGATGCAGCTACCTGTGCTGCTTCAACCGCTACTGTTTCAGCAGCCGGTACCGGTGCTATAGTTTCCCGGGCATCTGCCACAACCGGCTCAGACTGAGTTTCTGCAGCAACCGGTGCTTCAGCTGGAGCCTCTTTCTCTGCTTGTGCAGTATCTGTATCTGCCGCAGGCTGTTTAACTACAGCAGTATCAGCAGTATTTTCCTGCAGAGGAACAATTGCTGTGGTCACAATAGTTTTCTTGAGTACTTTTTCGACTATGACAGACTCAGGCTTAGAATCGGTAGCAGGGATCGTTACTATGGGAACAACTTCTACTGTTTTAATTTTATCAATATTTACGATAACTGGAGCCATTGCAGTTGCATCCGCACCATTGCTCCTGAAAGAAATTAATGCTGTATCACCATAACGTTGATTAATATCATAGAACACATAAAATCCCATACCAATAACAAGGGCCAGCATAACCAGATAAAATCGAGTATCAGATACCGGTGAAGGTATTGATTTTCGGGCTTTTTCTTCTGAGCCCATAGCTCCCATCTTACTAAGAGTATCGTTTAACTTTTCACTTGTTGCTTTATCCATGTGCCTCTCCATCTGACATTAAATTAAAATTGCCAGGGGTTTTACAGCCCCCCCTGGGAGCCTGAATATACTATCCCAACCAGGATTTAAAAGTAAAGGAAATGCTAATAGCTAATATAAGTGGCCGGTTATTTAAGCTGTTTATTTTACAGCTATAGACATAGTCATAGTATGTGTTTCACCGGCAGGCAGCAGAATGACATTATCAGCTGCATTAGCCACTTCAATACATAACATGGACTGCCAGCCATTTTTGGACATATCGGCCATATTCTGCGCATTCTGTGCCCAGGGATTCCAGATAACGGTAGCTCTGGAGTGTTGTTTAGTTATGATTATTTCCCGATTAAGCTTTTTGTCTACTAAAGTTACCGGGTGTTGGGTATCAATATAGATTCGATCCGTGGTATCTTTTAAACTGAGTGTTCCCCCCTGCCGGAAAACCCTGTTTTTTAATATTTTATCAATATAATCGGTATTATCCAGGCCTTTTATTATCACCTGCTCAATATCACCCACATAAAAATAACTATGCAATGCCTCACTGATCCGGGCTGGGTATTTACCGGTATTTTTACTGATTAAATCAATAGCCAATTGTTCCCCAATCACAATACGAATACTCAGCTTAACATCAAATCCGGTCTGTAATTCCTGATATTTTTCACAAATCGCTTCACAGGGCATTTTTAAAATAACCTCAGTTGTTTTATCAGCCAGTTTTCTTACCGAGCAAACTTTCCACTGCGATATACGAGCATAACCATGTGCCGGTAATTCTGGTATGGATTTATTATCCCCAAACCAGGGCCAGCAAATGGGAACCCCGCCGCGAATGGCTTTTGCTGTTTTAAAAACAGCCTTTTTGCTGTTCCAGAATACCGGTTGGAACTGATTATGGGGTTGAAAATCCAGCAACTGACCACCATAAAGGCTAATACGAGCCTTCGCAAAGTCATTATTAATTTCCATAATAATGAAGTCTTCAGATGTTGTTACAAATTTAACCTGATCGTTTATAGAATATTTTTCATTGAGTTTATGAATCATAATAATTGATTTCCGACATTACAAACTGACTTTAATAC
>JALVAL010000276.1 GCA_027011205.1 Gammaproteobacteria bacterium | reverse complement strand
TTTAACTATTATTTTAATAGTGCGTGTATTTTAATAGTGTGTGCATTTAGTAAGAACTTTTAGTAAGAACTTTTTAAAACAAGAAAAAAGGGTGCAAAACATGAAAATAGTAAGCAAGAGCGTTGTCTCGTTGCTAGCTGGTGTCAGCATTGCCTTAGGGGCGATTTCCACTGCTTCTGCTTCTTCTCTTGAAGATGTCATGAAAGCCAGAGGACTGACTCAGAAAGATCTGCTGGCAGCGGCAAAAACTTATACTCCGACCGGCGGTCGTGATGAATATCTGGCCTTCAGTTCCGGTGGTCAAAGTGGACAGGTTATTGTCTACGGTATTCCTTCCATGCGTATTTTAAAATATATTGGTGTATTTACACCGGAGCCATGGCAGGGTTATGGTTTTGATGATGAATCCAAAAAAGTTCTGGCTGAAGGTCAGGTAAATGGCCATATCACTTACGGTGATACTCATCACCCGGCATTATCAGAAACCAATGGTGATTATGATGGTCAATATTTATTTATCAATGATAAAGCCAATCCAAGAATTGCTGTCATTGATTTAAAAGATTTTGAAACCAAGCAGATAGTTGTTAATCCAGTATTTAAATCTTCTCATGGCGGTGCGTTCGTTTCGCCCAATACCGACTATATTATTGAGGCCGCTCAGTATCCAGCGCCATATGAAAATAAATTTGTGCCTTTAGAAGACTTTAATGATAAATACCGTGGTGGTATGACTTACTGGAAATTCGACCGTAAAAAAGGTCGTATTGATCCATCACATTCCTTTACTGTGATGGCGCCTCCTTATAGTCAGGATTTATCAGATTTTGGTAAACGTGCCAGTGATGGCTGGTCTTTTACCAACTCTTTCTGTTCTGAGCGTTATGTTGGTGGTATTGAAAAAGGTCGTCCTCCCTATGAGGCTGGCTGTTCTCAGAAAGACACTGACTTCCTGCACGTTGTAAACTGGAAAAAAGCAGAGCAACTGGTTAAAGCCGGTAAAGCCGTTAAAATTAATGGTACCGACGTTCTGCCCATTGATGTAATGGTTAAGAATAATGCTTTGTTTCTGATCCCTGAATCTAAGAGTCCTCATGGCGTCGACGTTTCTCCAGATGGTAAATACATTATTGTATCGGGTAAACTGGATAGCCATGCAACAGTATATTCTTTTGATAAAATCCAGAAAGCCATTAAAAACAAGGATTTTGAAGGCAAAGATGCTTATGGTATCCCCATTATCAGCATGAAGTCTGCTATACACAAGCAGGTTGAATTGGGCCTTGGTCCTCTGCATACTCAGTATGGTTCCCGTTCTTGTGTCGTTTACACCTCCCTGTATGTGGATTCCATGGTTGCCAAGTGGGACTATTGTGAAGGTAAAGTACTGGATAAGATTTCCATCCATTACAATATCGGCCATCTGGTAACAATGGAAGGTGACACGGTTTCTCCTGATGGTAAATATCTGGTCGCTTTAAATAAACTGGCCATTGACCGTTTTAACCCTGTTGGTCCGCTGCATCCACAAAATCATCAGTTAATTGATATTAGTGGTGATAAAATGGTGTTGCTGTATGACATGCCAATTCCTCTGGGTGAACCACATTATGTTGTGGCCATTAGAGCCGATAAGTTAAAGCCTATTGTTAGATTTAAATCAGGCTGGAATTCTCGTACTGATACGCGGTCCAAATTTAAAACCCGTGCAGGTCGTGAAAAAACCACCCGTACCTGTGATGCTGAAGGTAACTGTCGTGTAGTAGTCAATGGTACTACCATTCGTTCGCACATTACTCCAGAAACCATTGAAGCAGTTGCTGGAGATACTGTAGAGATACATATGACTAATCTGGAACGTGCTGAAGATGAAACCCATGGTTTTGCCATCTTTGCACATAATGTCAACTTGTCTCTTGAGCCTGGTGCGACTGTAAGTGCCACCTTTAAAGCGGGTAAAGAAGGTGTCTATCCTTACTACTGTACTGAATTCTGTTCAGCACTGCATCTGGAAATGGAAGGATATTTATTAGTTAAACCTAAAGGTTATAAAGCGAAATCTGTTGCTGGTAAGACGGGTCAGACTTATGGCAAGTCAGACTACGAAAAGCAGGTTAAGACCAACAATGATACTCAGGCAGTCATTAATTCAGTAGTGGGTTATATTACCAGTACTAATTATAAAGACTTTCCACCTGTTGTTGCCCTGGTTGAAGATGCAACTGACCAGTTAGGTTTTGCTGATGATGCCAAGAAAAAAGCTGAAACTGCAGCTGCTAAAAGTGACTGGCAGAATGCTACACTTTGGGCTGGTCAACATTGGCAGTATCAGGTTAAAGCCGCAGATATTGGTCTGAGAGCTAAAACCTATCTGGAACAACATGGTGCAAAAGTAATTAAAAAGTAATTACCAACCATTGATGTCCGTAAAGGGGGGGGGGCTGAGTGAGGCTACCCCCTCTTTTATTTTCAAGCTATATTAATAGGTGAATAAAGAATGTTTTATGT
>JALVAL010000275.1 GCA_027011205.1 Gammaproteobacteria bacterium | reverse complement strand
GGGAATATGTGACCAGCCCAGCAGCGGATCATATTGCCACAGCATGGACGACTTTGAATAAGTCTGATAAATAGGTTGATAACCCGCGAGCCGGAATCCAGCTTCAAGTAACAGAACACATATCAGGATTGAAATAAGAACCAGTAAAAGGTTAATAAACAGGTTTTTAAATGATTTTAATACCGGCATTATGCCCTCACCCCAGCCCGCTCCCAGAGGGAGAAGGAGATAATGGTTAAAACAGAGTATAAATAAAAGGCGCTATGGCTGAACCCTGGGCCAGAACCAGTAATGCCCCCAGCATAATCATAATCAGAATAATGGGTAACAACCAGAATTTTTTTCTGACCTTTAAAAAACTCCATAAATCTTTAAATAACTCAAACATTAAAATGGATTCTCCATATTGTTAATATTTTTTTCACGTTTAATATAGTAGCTCTCTACCTTGTGTTTTTTCTTCATGGGATCAAAGCCAGACAGTTTTGCCACCAAACCCATTGGGGTTAAAACCAGATAAAACACAATAAAAAGTAAAATTTTACTATTGATGCCACCCAGTACTTCTGCAAACTTCAGCCAGGCTTTATGCACAGGGGCTAAAACCTGAGGAACCAGCAAACCTGTCAGGGCAAAGGCTGCGGAAATAATATAAGGTGTCCATGAAAATGTCCAGTGCCAGAGCCAGGGCAGCAGCAGGGCAAAAAATACCAGGATCATGCCGGCCATTATCCAGGCAAACTGACGTATTTCTTTTATTTCATTATTATTTTTCATTGTATATAAGACTCGTTCTGTTTAGTCCAGTTCAAATTCATTGCGCCAGTCGCTGCTGTCTTTAAATTCGGATTGTTCTTCTTTATAAAGTATAAAATTCTCCAGCACCAGTACATCCATTTCGGTACGCATAAAACAGCGAAAAGCATCTTCCGGCGTAGCCACTATGGGTTCACCACGGACATTAAATGAGGTATTGATCAGTACCGCACAACCGGTCAGTTCTTTAAAGGCTTTTAAAATCTGATAATAGCGGGGATTGGTTTCCTGATGAACAGTCTGTATCCGTGCTGAATTATCCACATGAGTAATAGCCGGCAGGGTAGAGCGGATCTGTTTAAGACGCTCCAGTCCCTTTCTGGTTTTTTCTACTGGCTTGAGCAGGGATGAAACTACCTGAGCCACAATCAGCATATACGGGCTGGGGGTTTGCTGTTCAAAATAGTCACTTACATCTTCTGCCAGAACGGAAGGGGCAAAGGGGCGGAATGATTCCCGATATTTAATTTTCAGGTTCATGGTCGACTGCATATCGGTATTTCGCGGGTCGCCAATAATGGAACGCCCGCCTAAAGCTCGGGGGCCAAATTCCATCCGCCCCTGAAACCAGCCGACGACCTTGCCGTCATTAATTTTCTGAGCCAGCAAGGGGAAAAACTCATTATCATCGTGGTAATGAAACGGTATGGATTGAGAACCCAGATACTGTTTAATATCATCATTGCTGAATTCAGGACCTAAATAACTGCCCGCCATACTGTCATGAAGATTGTCTTTTTCATCCACCACCGGCTGCTGATAATGACTATGCCAGAGTGCCAGTGCCGCACCGACTGCACCACCGGCATCACCGGCAGCAGGCTGGATCCAGATATTTTTAAAAGGCCCTTCTCTTTCCAGTCGACCATTGGATACGCAGTTTAAAGCCACACCGCCAGCCAGACATAAATAGTCATTATCGGTTTCTTTATGCACGTGATGAGCTATTTTAAGCATGATTTCTTCAGTGACCGCCTGAATAGAACTGGCAATATCCATTTCTTTTTGCGACAGCTCTGATTCTGCCTGTCTGGGCGGGGCATCAAAAAGTTTATGCAGCTTGTTACTGGTCATGGTCAGACCCACTTCATAATTGAAGTAACTCATATCCAGATGAAAAGAACCATCTTCCTTGACATCAATCAGATTATCCAGAATTAAGTCTTTGTAAATGGGATCGCCATAAGGTGCCAGTCCCATAAGCTTGTACTCACCGGAATTGACTTTAAAACCACAATAATATGTAAAGGCGGAGTAAAGCAGCCCCAGAGAATGGGGGAAGTCAATTTCCCATAACGGGGTCAAGGTGTTGCCATCTCCCTGCCAGAGTGATGTAGTGGCCCACTCACCCACACCGTCAACACATAAAACCAGAGCCTTTTTGTAAGGTGAGGGGAAAAAGGCAGAAGCCGCATGGGATTGGTGATGTTCGGCAAATTTTAACTCAGGGACTTTTTCACCGTCCCCCAAAAACTGTTCAAATTCCGTGCGTAAAACCTTTTTTAAATACAGTTTTTCTTTCAGCCAGACGGGCATGGCCTTGATAAAAGACTGAAAGCCTCTGGGCGCATGCGCCAGATAGGTTTCCAGCAACCGCTCAAACTTTAACAGGGGCTTGTCGTAAAAGACAATATCACCCACATCGGATAATTTTATCCCAGCTTCTTTAAGACAGTAATTAACGGCCTGGGCAGGAA
>JALVAL010000274.1 GCA_027011205.1 Gammaproteobacteria bacterium | reverse complement strand
GTTTGTCAACTTATTTAAGGGGGCTTTTACTTTGTACCATCATTTATTGTGATTAAAAATCCGGAAATTGACCTCATGTAGATAGCTCAGGCTCACCTTTCAAAAATGTCAAAAAAACGCATTAATATAACTGGTGAAAACAACAACTTTTCATGAATAAAAATAATACCAGCGTTGTGTTTATGTTCAATTATTTTTAAATAAAATTTGCAGGCTAGTGCATCTGCTTCAAATTCTGATTCTTTAGATTGTTTTACCTTACTGTGTTCTAGTGAAATATGCGCAACCTCGTGGCATAGTATAAAAACAATCATTGCCCTAGACATTGCATGAGAAAGCTCAAGACAATCAGAGTGTCTAAATAAATAAGGTTTAAATTGCTCTCGATTTTTTTCGTGCAAATATGGATTTCTCATTATATTTAAATTGCAACATATCTGTTTTATTATGTCTTCAAATTCATCATCATCTATGACTTTGCAAGCTAAGATTGTAATCATATGACAAAAGGTGAAAAGCCAAAAATCTATTTGCTGGTCAAACTGTACAAAATCTTTTCCTGCAAATGCACTCACACTGCGCATTGACTGTGAATAAAAAGCTATTTTTTCAATATCATTTCCGATAATTTTATAAATAATATCAAAGTACCTTTCATGTAACTCTCTGGAAAGTAATTCTGTTTCTTCCTTGCAAAATTCAGAATCGAGAATTTTGGATATTAATTCAGCAATTTCTAAGCTGTATTCAGTTGGAAGAAAACTTCCGCCTTTCCTACTCATAAAAGCTAATGCTTTTGTTGAGCTGCACCTGAGATCAAATTTAGCCCGCTTCGGTTTGTATTTTTTGTTTTAAATTTCAATTAAATTCGGTTTATTCCAGTGTCTGCTCCAACAATCTTGTTGGACTTATGCTCAAGTTGTTGAAACCCCTCTATGGAGTTTGAGTGATTTTGATAGTTCTTGTCAAGTGAATAGCAGTGATTTGATGTGAGTGGCTTGATGAAGACAGTCATTCTATTGAGTTTACCTTCACCTCTTTTTTCCTTGCTTTTGTATGAAATATGTACAAATAATATCCTCTGGACATTACTGCTCCTTATCCGTATCAGATACTTAAATAAAACAGGCAATGATCTTAAGGTGTCACTCTTGAGGGGGAGCATGGGATTTTATTAGCCAGTAAATTAGAAGAACTATTTGATAGCTTACAGGTTGCATCTTTCCTACTCCACAATGCGGACAGACAGGCTCTTTTTTCTCCTGACGAACAAGAAAATCTTCCACATCAGGTATATAAGCCTGTTCTGGGTTGGGCACTTTTAATAGTTTACGACATTGTGCCAACTTGTTTTTTTTTAAACTATTCACCATAAACCCAAAATACCGGATACGACGGAATCCCTTGGGTAAAATATGGGTCATAAAACGTCTGATAAATTCATCAGACGTTAAAGTCATGACTTTATTTTTATCATCTCTATTATCATGATAGCTAAAGCTGACATGACCCTCTTTAATACTTAAAATTCGGTGGTTGCTGATGGCAACTCGATTGATGTAGCGACCAATATAGCGCAACAAATTAGATGGGTCACAAAAGGGTCTCTTTGCATAAACAACCCAATTATGGCGATATAATGACTTGATAAAACGCTTCCATCCATTGTCAGTATTGAAATCTGATTTGGAATAAATACTCAGGCGGTTGTTTCCTTTGAGTTTTTGCAATCCTTCAATGTATTTTTGTCTAAATACGGGAGAAAGTGCCTTTACTGGAAAAAGGTAGTTTTTTGGGGATGTGATAAAATCACTGCCATCATCTTTCAATATCCCTCCTGTAACAATGCAGTGCACATGCGGATGTTCATTCATTGTTTGACCCCAGGTATGCAGAACCATTATGATCCCTAACTGTCCACCCCAACGTTCCTGAGCAAATTGCTGTAAGGTCTCTGCCGCAACTTTAAATAGAAGATCGTAGCATAATTCTGGATTGCCACGGGAAAGAGGCAATAGTGAGTCGGGTAAAGTAAAAACCATATGAAAGTACTGAACGGGCAAGAGTTCAAGTTCTCTGGAAGCAACCCATTGATAACGCTGACTCCCCTGACACTTGGGACAATGGCGATTGCGACAGGAATTATAACTAATATCAAATTCTCCACAGTCATCACACTCGTTGAGGTGACCACCAAGTGCATCGGTTCGACAGTTAACAATGTCTTGTAAGACTTTTGCATGAGAAGGTAAAACGTAATGTTTGTGCTCATAGGATGGGAAGTAATTTCTGAAAATGTCACTCAGTTCATACGTGGGGTATGATTGCTCATCATCTGGGGAAAATGTCGGTTTGTTTTCAAGCTTCAATGCAATAGTGTTGTCCATAGTATCAGTCCTTTTTGATATATGTACAACAATAGCTTTTTAAAGTGAATTTGGGAATAGTCAAGGTGAATTTGTTGAGTGGAACAAGTGTGAAACTGGGGGAGCTACCGCAGGTTTAGTCCAACGTCAAA
>JALVAL010000273.1 GCA_027011205.1 Gammaproteobacteria bacterium | reverse complement strand
GGTATCAGGATGCTGGGGGCACATACCGACAGCCCCTGCTTAAAAGTTAAACCGAATGCGGATATTATTTCGCTTTCTTATTTAAAAATAGGGGTTGAGGTTTACGGCGGGGCATTATTAAATCCCTGGTTTGATCGAGACCTGTCACTGGCAGGTAAAATTGTCTATCAGACTGAAAAACAGCAGATTAAAACTCTGCTGCTGGATTTTGAACAAGCCATTGCCAGTATTCCCAGTCTGGCCATTCATCTTGATCGAGATGCTAATAAAAATCGTTCTATCAATGCCCAGACCGATATTCCCCCGGTTCTGATGTTAATTGACCCGCAGCAGCAGAGTACAGAAGATTTTAAAAGTATTTTATTAAAGCGGGCAAAAAAACAGAATCCGTTACTGGATATTGAACAAATACTGGATTATGAACTGAATTTTTATGATACTCAGCCGGCTTCCAATATTGGGCTGAACAATGATTTTATTACCAGCAGCCGGCTGGATAATCTGCTAAGCTGTTATATTGGAATGCAGGCTTTAATGAGAGCTGATAATAAAATCACCTCATTACTGGTGTGCAGTGATCATGAAGAAGTCGGCAGTGCTTCAAGTTCAGGTGCACAGGGGCCCTTTTTAAAATCGGTTCTGGAACGTATTGCCGGCAGTAATGAATTGCTAACTCGTATTATTGATCGTTCCATGCTTATTTCTGCTGATAATGCCCATGCTGTACACCCTAATTATTCTGATATGCATGATGCAAATCACGGCCCTGTTATTAATGATGGTCCAGTTATTAAAGTTAATGCTAATCAGCGCTATGCATCTAACTCTGAAACTGCCGCAGTTTTTAAAGTAATGGCGCAGGCTGCAGATGTTCCTGTACAAAGTTTTGTGGTTCGAACTGATATGGGCTGCGGCAGTACCATTGGTCCTATTGCTGCTGCTGAAATCGGCGTAAAAACTCTGGACATAGGGGTGCCTACGTTTGCCATGCATTCCATCCGTGAACTGGCCGGTAGTAAAGACAGCTGGTATCTTTTTAAAGTATTGCAAAAATTCTTTTGCTCTGAATATTCGGTCAATATTTCAGATCAGCTTTGAGTTGTTCGCAATTTAAACCTGTGTTATTTGTTTAGCACACTATTGAGATTGAAATGCTTATTCATGAATTTATAATACATCAGATCGATAAACAGGCTGATCAGGGACCATCAAAACTTTCCTTATGTCCTCATTCTATTGCCGCATCAGCGACACAGGAAACCTTTCTGGGAGATATGAATAAAGTCTATAATAGTAAGCCCAGCAAAATTTTTGGTGCTTTTGTGGTAGCTGATGAAGATACTCAGGGGCAACAGGCAGATAGTATGCAGCAATTGCTGGGGCAGTATCTTGCAAAAACAAGCAATTTTATTGAATTTTCCCAGCATGCCATGCAGCTTTTAAAGCAATATATGGACCAGGCCAGTAAAGCCACCGGCGGCTATCTGGTTTTTGCGCATTACACTTTATTCGGCAGTGATTTTTTAATGATTGCTATGCTTAATAATGTCTCTGGGGTAGCTGTTGATAATAATCTTGACATTAATTCTGTCGATTATCTAGAGCTGAACAAATTGCATCTGGCGGCTCGAATAGATTTAACACAATGGCAGGAGGATGCCTCTTCAGGTCGTTATATTTCCATGATCCGAGGTAAAGAAAGTCATAAATTATCTGAATATTTCAGAAAATTTATCGGCAGCGATGAGTCCATCAGCTCTAAGGAAGAAACCAGTGAGTTATTAACGGCAGTCAATCAATTCTGTGAAGAAAAAATCACTGATGACGAACAAAAATCTCAAATCAGACATAAAGCCTCTGAGTTTTGTCTGGAACAGGCGGATAAAGGGCAGAATGTTGTTTTAAAAGATTTTTCAAACTACGCTGCAGAAGGGGTTGTGGATGATTTTATTAATTATGTCAATAGCGAACAGTTTAAACTCAGTCAGGAAATTGCACCCAATAAAACAGTGATCCGTCGTTTTAATAAGATCAGTGGCCGTAATGACCGGATCAGTATTACTATTAATGAAGAAGCTCTAGGTGAATCGGTGATATTTGATCCGAAAAATGAAACCCTGACCATTACCGATTTACCTGCTGCGTTAAAAGCCCAGTTACTGGATCGTTAATATAATAATTTAAAACATTCTGGATAGCACCATGAAAAAATTATCTCTGGAAGATATCTCGCGTTTAAATAGGCTGCTGGATGACTCCTTGCATCAGGCCAGTAAGGAACAGCTTGCGACCTGTATACGATTACTGGGTACCTCTCTGGCCCAGTTAAAAATTAAACATTATGTGGATGATGATCAAAATGCCCGGGATTTCAGTAGTTTTGTAAATGAACTGGAAAACGGCTCGCTCAATGATGAATTTAATGAACTGGCGACCAAAACTATAGTGGAATGTGCCACTGCGATGGCGGTAGCTAAAGAAGGCAGGCAGGAAAAATAATTTTTTGATCTTTGACTTTCGGCTAAATCTATATTAAGTTCTATTCAGGTTCTATATTATAGTTTTATGAC
>JALVAL010000272.1 GCA_027011205.1 Gammaproteobacteria bacterium | reverse complement strand
GCCCTAACAGATGAGGATTACCCTTAATGATAATATCTGATTCAATGGATAACTGAATATTTTTATTGTCTTCTTCTGCCGCTTCTTTAAATAATATACCGATGGATTCGGCCAATGCACTCAGATCAACCTTAAGCCATTCTCCTCGATAACTACCTGATTCCACCTGAGCTATTTCCAATAAAGCATTAAATGTTTTAATCAGGCCATCAATATCGGTTAGTGCAGAATTTAAAGTCTGCTGGTAGTCAACTATGTTACGGGATTTTAACAGGCTTACTTCAATACGATTACGCAAACGAGACAGCGGACGACGTAAATCATGTGCCACATTATCGGTCACGTCTCGCATACTATTTACTAGCTGCTCAAGTCGTTTCAGCATATCATTAAGATGACTGGCCAGTTCATCAAACTCATCATCCTGCCCAGTTAATGGTACCCGCTGATTAAGCTCACCCTGACCTATTTTCCGGGCAACAATATTAATAGTATTTATTCGATGCAATATAGTTTGCCCCATGCGCCATCCCAGTAATAATGTTAAGACAATGGAAACCAACAAAATAATAACCATGGAACTGAGGGTGAATTCACGGAGATCTTCTGCCTGAACAAGACTCTGTGTTAATAATAGCCTTGAACCATCAGATAATTTTGTAGCAATAACAGGCCAGTAGCCATCATAATCAGAAAACTTTTCTGGTATTAAATGACTATCAAGCCAGTCATTTAATACCACCTTGTCAGCAATAATACCTTCTGGCCAGTCATTCAAATTACCCGCCAGTTTTTTTCCCTGCCTGGATATTAGAATGGTATAAAGCTGGTTTTTGCTGATACCTGACGGCGCTTTATTCATATAAGTCAATAATTTTTGACGTCCCTGCTGTTGATCCAGAGAGACCAGAAAATCCAGTTGATATTCAAGATTTGAAGTAATTTGTGCATCAATATACTGACTACTTGACCAATATAAGCCCCCTAACCCCAGTATCATAAGCAGTGCAAAATACAAAGCATAACGCAGAGAAAGTCGTATGGCGGTGGTACGGAATAAGCGCATTTTATGATTCACTGATCATAAACCCCTTGCCGCGAATGGTGTGTAATAATGTTGTTTCAAAATCTTTATCAATTTTTTTTCTTAAGCGGGATATTTGAGTATCCACAATACTGGTTAGCGGATCAAACTGAAATCCCCAGACATTTTCAAGCAACAGGCTTCGTGTTACCAATTGGTTTGCATGACGCATAAGATATTCAAGTAAGCGTAATTCCCTGGGTTGTAATCGAATACGCAGACCGCCACGCATCACATCATGGGTCTGTAAATTCAATGTTAAATCACCGACTTTTAACATATCCTGGTAAACTTTATTTTGTCTACGTCTGAGCAAAACTTCCAGACGGATCAGTAACTCATCAAAAGCATAGGGTTTTGCCAGATAGTCATCTCCCCCTGCACGTAAGCCTTCAATTCGATCATCTACCTCACCCAGAGCACTTAATATTAAAACCGGTGTGGTACATTCTTCATCCCTTAATGTCTGGATAATGGTCAGACCATCACATTCAGGCAACATACGATCAACAATAAGTATGTCATAAACCTGTGTCATAGCGCTATCAAGACCTGTTTTTCCATCTGCTGCAAGATCAACTTGATGCCCACTTTCTATTAAACCGTCCATTAAACACAGTGCTGCTTCCTGATCATCCTCTATTAATAAAATATACATATCAGTTCGCTCTTATGATTTATTTATGCCGCCATCTTTCAGTAACAACATAAATAACAGGTAATAAATTCAGAGTTAATAATGTCCCGGCTGTCAAACCACCAAATAGCATAATACCCAGAGGCTGTAAGAGCTGCGGGCCTTCACCCAGACCAATTGCTGCCGGGATTAAAGCCAATAGAGTTGTTACATGAGTCAGTATCATTGGACGAGTGCGCAGTCTCGCTGCTTCACGGACAGCGCTATAGGCATCCATGCCCTGATGTCGCAAGTTTCGGGTAAAGGTGAGTAACATAATGCCATTGTTGGTTGATACCCCGACTAAAGTAATAAAACCAATGGCCACCGTCAGATCAATTGCCTGTTGAGTCACAAACAAAGCCAGTGCCGCCCCCATAAAATCCAGGGGCAGTTTAATAAGAACAACCAGTGGATCCAGGAAATTGCCCAGTTGCAGAGCAATAATTGCAAAGACCAGTACGGCTGAACCCATTAAGACTCCCAACATTTGCAGGCCGGTATCAATTAACTGTTGATATTCACCGGTATAGGCTACCTGTATATTATCAGCCAGATTTAACTGGGCAATTTTCTTATTCAGTGTTTCTATCACACTGACAGGATTGCCATCAATTTCAGCACTCAAAGTCAGACTTCTTAAACCGTGTTGATGTTCAATAATGGGATGTCCCAGAATGTGTTCAATACTGGCTATCTGCCCCAGAGGGATATTCTTACCTTCACGGCTGGGGACGAGGATACTTTGCAGATCATCCATTTGTTCTCGAGACTGAGCCTGGAAACGTAAATAAATGCCTATGGCTTGCTGATTTAAAATCACATTGCTGATGGTTTCACCCTGTAATGCCAGTTTTATGGCTCTTGAAGCACTACTGGCCTGAACATTACGTAAAGCCAGCTTATCAGGATCAAGACGAATGAGAATTTGATCGACAGGAATTTTAGTATTATTGACAACACTTTCGATACCACTGGTTTGTTTCGCTGCCTGCTCAACTTTATTTGCAGCAGCGTATAGCGTGTTCAAATCGGTACCCTAAAGTGTGATACCAAACAGGCCTGGCATGCCAGAAAAGGATTCATCCAGCTTTTCACTGGTCGGATCAACAACCTGGCCTATAATGCCTGGTTTTGAAGCCAGTAATTGTTCTAATTTTTGTTTGATTTGTAAGGCATTGACCTGTTGACCCATATTGAGTCGAACAACCAGTTCACCCTGTTCAGGTCCTTCAAGATAAAAAGAGGATTCTGGTGAACCTGTTCGTCTGAACACCGCCTGAACTTTGGGCATACTTAGAATGGCCTGTTCCAGTTCCAGACCAACCCGATTACTCTCGGTTAATGAAGAGCCAGGAGCCAATTGATAACTGAGTAATAAGCTATTTTCATCCAGCAAGGGTAAGAAACGAATGGGATTGAAGAGCAATAAAACAGAACTGCCAGCCAAAACAATCACGGCCAGCAACAGGGTGCTCTTTTTATAATGCATTAAATGATCCAGCAAATTCAAATTCATTTTTTCCAGCCATTTTAACCAGCGTTCACCAGGCGTCAGGTTATTTTCTGTTTTTTGTTTTGCTGGTCTCATCCAATACACTGCAGCCAGAGGAATAATGGTCAGTGACAATAAGAGTGAGAACAATAATAAAATACTAAAACTCAAACCAAAGGGATGAAACAATCGGCCGGCTAAACCACTGACTAATACTAAGGGTGCAAACGCTGCCAGGACAGTTAATGTGCCTGAAATATCAGCCCCGATTATTTCCCGAACACCGATTAAGGTGGCATCCCAGGGTGATTGCCCCAGATTACGATGTCGGTC
The DNA here is from genome assembly GCA_027011205.1 of Gammaproteobacteria bacterium. Classification (GTDB taxonomy): domain Bacteria; phylum Pseudomonadota; class Gammaproteobacteria; order GRL18; family GRL18; genus JANELJ01. The sequence continues at coordinate 5,415 of JALVAL010000272.1, read as the reverse complement.
AATATTTTCTAACACCACAATTGCATCATCTGCAACCATACCAATGGCCACGGTTAATGCCCCCAGTGTCATTAGATTCAGACCCAGGTTAAGACTGTGCATAATCCCAAAAGTGGCTAAAACAGTTAACGGAAAGGTAATAGCAATAACATAAGTGGTACGATTATGACCTAAAATAAAGATCACCGATAAGATTGCCAATATGGCTCCCATTAATAAGTGATTACGCATATTTTGATAGGTCAAACCAATAATCTCAGCCTGATCATAGAATTTGCTTAAATGTGCACTTTGAGGAAGATGTATTTCAGACAGCGCCTGATCAACCCTGTTTGATACTTTCAGACTACTGGCACGGGGCTGTTTTTGAATGATCAGCGCAACTGCGGGCAGGGTATTGGCAGTAATATTGTATCGTTGTGGTTTTGTCCCCTGATAAATATCAGCAATATTAGCTAAACTGATAATAACGCCATGGTTACTTTTACCAACCACTACTTTTTTTAAATCAGCTAAAGTTAATAAGCGTCCATCGGTACGAATTAATAAATCACGCCCCTGTTGTTCAATATACCCTCCCGTATTTAAAATATTTGCATGATAAATGGCATCACTTACCGTGTTAATATTCAATCCGCTTTGTTGTAGCTTTAAAGGATCAATATCTACCCGCCAGGCACGTTCACCGCCGCCCATTACCTGCACCCGAGCCACACCCTTTAAAATGGCTAATCGGGGTGCCAGTTGATACTGTGCCCAACTGCGTAAAGCGACGGGATCATCACCTTGCAGAATATAGGTTGACAGCATGGCCAGTGAAGAGCCGATATTTTCCAGTTCAGGCCGGGCATTTACGGGTAATTGAGCACTAATCTGAGCCAGACGACTAAAAACCCGTTGCCGTGCCTGTTCAGCATCCAGACCCCAGTTAAATTCCACACTGATTTGTGAGAAACCAGGCGCTGAAGTAGAACGAACCCGTTGTAAATCATTTAATCCCAGCATAGCCGTTTCAATGGGACGAGTAATTAATTGCTCCATGTCCTCAGACGTACCTGCAGGATAGTGTGTAATGATATTTATTAAGGGATAATTAAGATTTGGGAAGAGATCCACCGGCAGCATTCGTAATGACGATAAGCCACTCAAAGCCAGTAAAATAGCTGCAAAAATAAAAATAACCGGGCGTTGCAGACAGTATTTAAACATGATTAATCAACAAAATGAATGAGTGATTTAAGGTCATGGTATAATAATTCATAGGCTCCCTGAGTGACTACCTGCTGGTCTTTCTGGAGACCTTTTAAAACAGGAATCTGATCGTTCTGCTCCTGTCCGACCCGTACAGGAACGGCTTTAATGTCCCCGTTATTTTGCTTCAGCAAACACCAGGACTGGCCATCTCGAGAAACAACAGCACTTTTGGGCACCCATAATACCTGCCTGGCTTGTTGCAGATGTGTTACTCCCAGCCATTCACCATCCTGTAAACGATTATCTGGATTATCTGCGCTAAAAAATAGCATGGATAATCCTGTTGCTGGATCAATAATAGCGGGTTCCCGGATCAATTTTAAAGGAATTTTTTTGCTGTTTTTTAATAAATAAGTCTCACCATTTGACCATAGAGACAGCTTTTCGGGAGCGATATAAACAGCAATATAGACCTGCTCATTATTTTCCAGCTCGACAATACTTTCTCCCGCCTCGTATCGGTAACCGGGTATGGGCAGACGTGTCATAAGACGACCAGAGAATGGTGCGTATAACTGACTCAACTGAATAGCAAGATCCACAATCTTGTCTTTATCTAATTGTTTTTCAATGATTAATTGTTGCGGTGATTGTCCTAATTCATTTAGATGGACAGCCAGAACCAGCCAGGCATCAGCCTTCTCTTTTTCAACTTGTATATTAGCGGTTTCTACAGGAAAAATATCAAGATGTGGTTCTAATTTATTTTTTATATTCTTGTTGAGATAAAACAATTGCTCCTTAAGCTTTAATTGCTTTTTACGAGCAATTTGATACCGCTCAAGATCATGTAGTATCACATCAGCATGCACCGCTAATAAAGCCTGTCCCTGCTTAACTTTATCCCCTTTCTGAGCGAAAGTCTGTTTAATCTGAATGGCAAATGATAGCTGTAATTGTATTGAACTATTTGCCTTGATTTGTGCAAAAGCCTTGTTGCCGGGTTGCCAGGTACCGGCCACGACTGCATGAGTCTGTAGGCTGGCATTTGAATTATTACTGGCATAAACATTTACCATAAGGGATGATAATAAAAGACCTAACATCAATATACCGCTTAAATAGCTGCCATTTTCTTTGCTTATATCTATCATATCTACCTGAATTTTAAACCTGAATTAATCAGTCAGACCAGCTGAACATCCATAGCATGGAATCTACAGGACTATTTTAAATCAATTTTGAGTGCTTGATTGTTACTATCTGGTAAGTTTTCCAGGTTATCAGGAAGGCTGCCTTGAGCCATTAATTTTTTGTGGATTTTCTAAAATGTATGCCAATCGAAATTTCTGTTACTATTTCTGTTACTAAGAGTGTCAACGTTAAATTCGCTGAGTAGTTACATAAATTTAACCCTTTTTTGTCCTGAAACCGTCTATAATCCTGAAATGAGCGAAAACACCGACGAGCAATTACTTCAGCAGTATAGCAAGGGCAATAATAAAGCCTTTGAAACACTCTATGCTCGTTATAGAAAACCCGTTTATCATTATTTTTACCGGCAGGTCAGCACCTCGGCCAGTGCCGATGAACTGCATCAGGATGTCTGGTTAAAAGTGATTAAATCATGCACACAGTTTAAACAACAGGCGAGCTTTAAAACCTGGCTGTTTAAAATTGCCCATAACACCCTGGTGGATTTTTATCGAAGTTCAAGCCAGCGGGGGCATTTGCAGCTAGTCACCGAAACAGAAGAGTCAGGCAATTTACCCATCCTGGAAACAGAGCCTCTGGAAAAAGAATTACAGAACAGGCAAATCCAGGACATTATTCTCAAAGGTATCGAGAGTTTACCCCATGAGCAGAAAGAAGTTTTTCTGCTGTATGAAAAAAGCGGCCTGAGCCTGGAAGATATCGCTCGCATCACTCAGAGCAGTTTTGAAAGCACTAAAAGCCGTTTACGTTACGCCAGTCAGAAATTACGCCGGCACCTGGCTCAACATCTGGGAGTTAAACTGGGAGTCAAACTATGAAAAACAAAAAAGACCTCCAGAATAATAATCAATCCGGCACAGATATGAACGATGAGCAGTTTATCTCAGAATTTTATCAACAGATTGATATGCCTGAGCCTGCGGCCGAGCTGGATCATAAAATTCTTAATGCCGCTCGCAGGCAGCAGCCTGTTCGTCCCTGGTGGCAGCAGGCCGGTTCCTGGGCGGCAGGCATTATAATTGCCTCTTTTGTCGGTATGTTAAGCTTTCATACCTGGCAGGCAGAACAACAGACACTGCAGCAGGAAAGTTCAGACCTCGGGACTCCAGCTCCCATCCCTGCAACGTCTCCCGCACCGGTCAGCATTCAGGGCAATATGACGGCAGAAGAAATATTGCCTGCCGACAAAACTGCCGGACGGACCACCCATTCTGTCAGGGAAACCAGAACTTCACAGCCTGTACCCAGCTCTGCCCCCACTCAATATCAAGCCAAAAAAGCATTCCGCCATATGTCTACTAACGACACCCGACAATTAAACTTTAACAGACCACAAGCTGCAGCGGCAATGCCCTCTCAGTCAAACCAGCTCATGCTTCAACCGGCTTTTATTGCAGCAACACCGCAACAGATGCTGACAACCATATACCGCTTAATTAAAACCAGGCAACTGGAAAAAGCCAGAATATTATTATCTGAATATCAGAGGAAATACCCTCAGGAACCTGTTGACCCTGTTATTCTCAGACAACTGACCCCATATCAGTTGCAAAATCAACCCTTTAAAAATTAGAATAAGCTGATGAATAAACACAATCCCATAGAAATTAATCTGCATAAAAAATCCCGTTTACTGGAAGTCATCTTTGATACCGGTGAGAATTATAAACTCAGTTGTGAATACCTGCGCAGCCATTCAAAATCCGCTGAAATTAAAAGCTCTTCAATTCCCGTTGCTGAAAAAATAAACGTCAATATTGATAAAATTGAACCACAGGGTAGTTATGGACTGCGACTGTTTTTTAATGACGGCTATGATCAGGGTATTTTTTCCTGGGATACACTTTATGACCTGGGTCAGAATTATCAGAGCTACTGGGAACAATATCTTAAAGCACTGGAGCAGCACGCCCTGACCCGAGGTAAAACAGCATCCGGACACGATGGCCCTGCTGTTATCAAGATATTGTATTTTATGGATAAATTAATTAAAGTCACTGAAAAAGATGAAGAACAACTGGCGTTGCCGGAACAGGTCAAAACGGTGGAAGAGCTACTGCAATTACTGCAGCAAAGAGGTTTCCGCTGGCAGCGACTGTTTGCTGCAGATGCCATCCAGTTTACCGTCAATAAGGAATTTGCTGAACTCTTTACCGTACTGGAACACGGCGATGAAATTGCTCTGATCCCCAAAGCCCGATAAATAATGATTACACTGACCCAATCTCTGGCTCACTGGAATACTGACCAGTTTAAGACCCGGCTTAAACTGGAACTTGAAGCGCTGCCTCCCGGTTCCCTGCCGCTGCATCAGGCAACCCGGCTGGGAGGACAGGTCGATGACAGCAATATATCGGTACTGGTGAATTCAATAACCGATAATCACAAACAGATAAAGGTATCTATCGGTATTTTTTTTCATGAAATAATGGCTGGATGCAGCTGCGGGGATGAACCGCTCAGTGAAAACAGCTATTGTGAAATGCTGGTTTCTATCAATAAAGTCTCTGCAAAAACTATATTTAAAATTAAGGGCTGAGCTATAAAACGGACGGAAATAATAATAACCGCAATCAGGTGATGAACATAACCTGACAATCAGAAGGTTTTTCTGATTAATCAAACGGCTGATACTGCACTCTGTTAATAAAGAGTTCTATCTTTCCTGAAGGCCCCTGAAAGCTTAGCTCATCACCTTCCTTTTTGGTCAACAAAGCTCGGGCCAGAGGTGAATCCATACTGATTAAACCCCGTTTAACATCAAATTCATCCGGACCCACAATACAATAGTGTTTAAGTTGACCCTGTTCATTTTCCAGCTCTACCCAGGCACCAAAAAAAATTTTTTTTTGATCATCGGGAATACGATCCACCACCACCATATCTTCCAGTCGTTTACTCAGAAATCTCACCCGGGCATCAATTTCCCGTAATTGTTTTTTACCATAAATATTATGCTCCGCCGTATTTTTAAAAATTTCGTTAGCATATTTATTACACATATAT
>JALVAL010000271.1 GCA_027011205.1 Gammaproteobacteria bacterium | reverse complement strand
GCCTGTGTTTTATTTATTATCAGTATTCTGCTGTTCTTTTTTACTACCACAATGAAACATTTATTGTATTTTTTCTTTGATGAACGCTGGATCAATGCAGTTATTATTATCCGCATGTTAATGGGTTTTATTATTATAGCGGCAGCTCCTTTTACCGGCTTTCCCAACATGATGTTGTTTCTGGGCATCGCCATTATCTTCCTGGCCATGACCTTGCCTTTCTTTTCAGCTAATTCACTGGATCAAATGGCCCAGTGGTGGCTGCTGCAATCCAACTGGATGCTGCGCCTGTACGCTCTGATTTTTGCCTTCATCTGGCTATTTTTCATATTCGCATCATTACCCGATCCGGCTATTCTGGAAGATATACTGCAATATATAGTTCCTCATACACATTAAACAAATTCATACCTGTTATTGACAAACACAATATTTCTTTCAGTTCGAGGGAAAACATCTACTTATTACAGGAAAAACTGTTAAAATAACGGGTTTTCATGCTTAATTTTGCTATACAAACAGATGGTTAAATAAATGGTTGACAGTCATACAGTTCGTTCACAACGCTTTTCACAACTGGAAACACAGCTTAAGGAACGGATCCTGTTTCTTGATGGTGCAATGGGTACCATGATTCAGGGCTATAAGCTGGGAGAGTCCGACTATAGAGGTGAACGTTTTAAAAACTGGCCCAGTGATGTAAAAGGTAATAATGATCTGCTGTCCATTACTCAACCGCAAATCATTAAGTCTATTCACAGCCAGTATCTGGAAGCCGGTGCGGACATTATTGAAACCAATACTTTCAGCTCAACCACTATTGCCATGGCAGACTATCAGATGGAATCACTGGCTTATGAGTTAAATCAAGCTTCTGCCAGAATTGCACGCGAAGCCGCCGATGAATGCGAACAAAAGGATGGGCAGCTGCGTTATGTGGCCGGCGTTCTGGGACCAACCAACCGAACCGCCAGTATGTCTCCGGATGTAAACGATCCCGGTTTTAGAAATATAACCTTTGATCAACTGGTTGAAGCCTATTATGAGGCCACAGGAGGTCTGATCGATGGCGGTGCTGACATATTATTAATTGAAACCATATTTGATACGCTTAATGCCAAGGCGGCAGTCTTTGCCGTAAAACAATATTTTGATGATCAAAATATTGAATACCCCATTATGATCTCTGGCACCATTACCGATAAATCCGGCCGAACGCTGTCTGGTCAGACTACCGAGGCTTTTTATAATGCTCTGAACCATGCTAACCCTGTTTCCATTGGTTTGAACTGTGCTCTGGGAGCCGATGAGCTGCGTACCTATGTAGAAGAACTGTCTCGCATAGCCACCTGTGCTGTTTCTGCACACCCCAATGCCGGTCTGCCCAACGAATTGGGCGGCTATGATGAATCCCCGGAACAAATGGCCTATCAGATTGAAGAATGGGCGGCATCCGGGTTTCTGAATATTATTGGCGGCTGCTGCGGCACCAGTCCGGATACTATTCGCGCCATTAAGGAAGCGGTAGAAAAACACCCTTGCAGAACCATACCCGAAGACGATCACCAGTGCCGCCTGTCCGGCCAGGAAGCCTTTAATATTAATGAGGATTCCTTATTTGTTAATGTGGGCGAACGCACCAATGTCACCGGCTCGGCCCGTTTTCTGCGCCTGATAAAAGAAGAAAATTACGAAGAAGCCATCTCTGTTGCCCAGCAGCAGGTTGAAAGCGGTGCTCAGATCATTGATATCAATATGGATGAAGCCATGCTTGACGGCAAGGCTGCCATGACCCGTTTTCTAAATCTGATTGCGGCAGAACCGGAAATAGCCAAAGTCCCGGTAATGGTGGACTCCTCCAAATGGGAAGTCATTGAAGAAGGTCTGAAATGCATACAGGGTAAAGGCATTGTTAACTCCATCAGTCTTAAAGAAGGTGAAGAAATATTTATTCACCATGCCAGACTGATCCGTCGCTATGGTGCAGCAGCTATTGTTATGGCCTTTGATGAAGACGGTCAGGCCGATACTCAGGCGCGTAAAGTCGAGATCTGCAGCCGTTCCTACAAGATACTGACAGAACAGTTAAATTTTCCACCGGAAGATATTATCTTTGACCCCAATGTTTTCGCCGTAGCCACTGGAATTGAAGAACATAATAATTATGGCGTGGACTTTATAGAAGCCACTCGAATTATTAAACAAAGCCAGCCCTATGCCAAAGTCTCAGGTGGAGTCTCAAACGTATCCTTTTCCTTTCGAGGTAATAACCCGGTCCGTGAAGCTATTCATGCGGTCTTTTTATACTATGCTATTCAGGCCGGTATGGATATGGGCATTGTTAATGCCGGGCAACTGGCAATATATGATGATATCCCTAAAGAGTTACGGGACCGGGTAGAAGATGTAGTGCTTAATCGCAACCCGGATGCCACCGATGCGCTGCTGGAAATCGCTGAAAAATATCGTAGTGAAACAATTGGCGGCGGCAATAACAACGGCCCCGATACTAAGTGGCGAGAACTGGGTGTGGCAGCACGTCTGAGTTATGCCCTGGTCAAAGGAATAACCACTCATATTGAGGAAGACACAGAAGAAGCCCGACAGCTTTTTGATGAACCGATAGAAGTTATTGAAGGCCCGCTTATGGACGGTATGAATGAAGTGGGTGATTTATTCGGCAGCGGTAAAATGTTTCTGCCTCAGGTGGTTAAATCTGCCCGGGTGATGAAAAAATCCGTCGCCTATTTAATGCCTTTTATTGAAGCCTTAAAAGAAAAAAACCGTCAGGCTGGCGACACCTCTGATATGACCAGAAATGGTAAAATTTTAATGGCAACCGTTAAGGGTGATGTTCACGATATCGGCAAAAACATTGTGGGCGTAGTACTGCAATGCAATAATTTTGAAGTCATTGATATGGGGGTTATGGTACCCACTGCAGATATACTGAAAAAAGCCAGAGCAGAAAACGTCGATATTATTGGCCTGTCCGGCTTAATTACACCTTCTCTGGATGAGATGGTACACATTGCCAAAGAAATGCAGCGACAGAAATTTACCACGCCCATTATTCTTGGGGGTGCTACCACCTCAAGCATTCATACTGCGGTAAAAATTGCACCGCAATATGAACACGCCGTGATCCATGTCAGTGATGCCTCCCGTGCGGTAGGCGTCAGCCAGAGCTTATTATCGGATACCCTCAGGGATGATTATATCCAGTCAGTTGCAGATGAATACCAGGCTATTCGCGAAGCCAGGGCAAAAAAAGGCACAAAGAAAAATCAGGCATCTCTTGCTCAGGCTAGAGCTAATAAGATCCCACTGGACTGGTCCGGTAGTTACCAGCCCGTTAAACCCTCTTTCCTGGGTAGTCAGGAAATTATTGATTATCCCTTAGAAGAATTAAAAGAACGCATTGACTGGGGTCCATTCTTTCAGACCTGGGAACTTAAGGGACGATTTCCTGCTATTCTGGACAATCCTACCTACGGTGAAGAAGCCCGCAAGGTTTATAAAGATGCAACCGAAATGCTGGATAAAATCATTTCTGAAAAATGGCTGCAGGCTAACGCTATTATTGGCTTCTATCCTGCCAATACTATTGGTGATGATGATATAGAATTATATACCGATGATAATCGCAACGAAATTCTTAGCTATTTCCATTTTCTGCGGCAGCAGATGAAGCAGCCTGAAGGACGATACAATCAGTGTCTGGCAGATTTTATTGCCCCTAAAGACAGTGGTATTAAAGACTATCTGGGCACCTTTGCCGTTACTACCGGTATTGGTATAGAAAAACATCTGCAGGAATTTGAACTGGAACATGATGACTACAGCTCCATTATGCTCAAGTCTCTTGCCGACCGTCTGGCCGAAGCCTTTGCAGAAAAGTTACACGAACTGGTACGCAAAGAGTACTGGGGATATGCTGCCGATGAAAACCTGGATAACCAAGCCCTTGTTCTGGAAAAATATCAGGGGATACGCCCTGCCCCCGGTTATCCCGCCTGCCCTGACCATACGGAAAAAGGCATACTCTGGGAACTGTTAGACATCAAAAATAAAACCGGTATTGAGCTGACAGAAAGTTATGCCATGATGCCGGCCGCAGCCGTATCAGGTATGTATTTTTCTCATCCTGAATCACGTTATTTTGGAACCGGAAAAATTCATAAAGATCAGGTGCAGGATTATGCCCGCCGCAAAGACATGACTCTGGAAGAAGCCGAACGCTGGTTATCACCTGCTCTGGCTTACTAGGACAGGCTCCCAGGAGCCTGAGTCCAGTGATAAGGATGTCAATGCGAAATTGCTGTATGGTCTGGCGTATCTTGAGGTAGAGATAGCGCTGCTGAGCCGGGGAGTTACAAGTATCATTTTTAGCAGTGAATGATGATAAATGCTATTTGGTCTATATGGTAGAATGGTGTTCCTTCTGAAATACCTGAAACTATAAATAAACATGCTGAGGAAAAATAATGTCCAATAAAGAATATGCAGAATGGCAACTACGGTTATTGCCCTTTCTTCGATGGAAAGGACGTATTAGTCGCCAGACGATCCGGGCCGATATTTTAGCGGGTATCACGGTAGCCATAGTCGTCATCCCTCAGGCAGTTGCATTCGCATCAATTGCCGGGATGCCACCACAATATGGTTTGTATGCCGGTATGATCCCGCCCATAGTTGCCGCTTTTTTTGGTTCATCATGGCATTTGATGTCAGGACCTACCACTGCCGCTTCTATCGTATTGCTTACATCACTCAGTGTGTTTGCAGAGCCATTAAGTCCTGAGTATGTGGGATTGGCGATAACACTGACCTTTATGGTTGGGATCATTGAGCTTACTTTGGGTCTGGCTCGCATGGGGACGATAGTCAACTTTATTTCTCATTCGGTAGTTGTTGGTTTTACCACCGGGGCAGCTATTCTTATTGCAAGTAAGCAATTGAAAAACTTCTTTGGTGTAGAGATACCACGTGGTGGACATCTTATTGATACATTATCCAGCTTCTGGCAACAAATACCCCAGATAAATTTCTTTGTACTGGGTATAGCCATGGCAACCCTGCTATCAGGATTGCTGACAAAACGTTTTATTCCCCGGATACCCCATCTTATTGTAGCATTACTCACTGGCTCAATAGTTAGTCTTGTGCTGAATTATGTATATGGTGCAGATGCGACGCACATTGCCATGGTTGGAGCAATACCACAAACCTTGCCACCTGTTTCCATGCCGGACTTATCTTTTGAAACAATTAAGCAACTGGCACCGGCTGCTGTCGCCATGACACTGTTTGCACTTACAGAAGCAGTATCCATTGGACGTGCCGTTGGCATCCGCAGTGGCCAGATGATTGATGGTAATCAGGAGTTTATTGGTCAGGGGCTGTCCAATATCACCGGCAGCTTTTTTTCAGCTTATGTTGCAACAGGTTCTTTTAATCGTACCAGTCTAAACTATCAGGCGGGTGCCAAAACACCTATGAGTGCGATGCTGGCAGGTTCTATGGAAATACTCATAGTGTTGGCCATTGCACCTTTGGTCGCCTATTTGCCTGATGCCGCCATGGCAGGTATTTTATTTATCGTTGCCTGGGGCTTAATTGATTTTTCTGCCATCAAGCATATTTTCATTTCAAGCAATGCGGAAAGATCCATTTTTTTGCTCACCTTCCTGGGCGCTTTATTCCTTGATCTGGAATTTGCAATTTTGGCTGGTATATTATTGTCGTTAGCGCTCTATTTAATGCGTATGTCTCATCCAAGATTAGTGACCAGAGTACCAGATCCAACATTACCCAAGCGTAAATTTTCAGATGGCGGTAAACATCTTGTGGAATGTCCACAACTGCATATAGTCCGAGTTGATGGGCCGCTGTTTTTTGGTTCAGTATCGTATATGCTTGAAGAATTTGCACGTCTTGAAAAGCAACACCCGGAGCAGGTTCATCTGGCAATTGCAGCACAGGGTATTAGTTTTGCCGATCTGGCGGCGGCTGATGCACTGGCCGGCGAAGCAGTAAAGCGTAAAGCCAGGGGGGGAGGGCTATATTTGATCAGTGTGAAAGAAGGCTTGTGGGATTCACTCGAAGAAAATAATGCCATAGACCGTATTGATCCCAATCATATTTTTGAAGGTAAATCAGTGGCATTGCAGACCATATTTCAAAAGCTTGATAAGTCAATATGCCAGACATGTACAAAGCGCATATTTCTGGAATGCCAGTCGGTAAAATATATTGATCCACTTTCTATACAGGAAAATACCAAAGTTCCCCCGCTTTCTGATACAGGAAAAAACATGGCACATGAATAATAAAGTGTGATTTTTTTTGCGTTCCGGTAAATTGCCAGCAAGGCAATTTACCGGATGGACACGAGTTTGTATTTCCAGTCGGTAACTAACTGATTTTATGCGTGGCAGGATAAAATGATATGAAACGAACTAATTTTTTGACCTGATACCAGCAAGAAAATCTTTTGCCATGGCTTGATAAATCGGCTCTGGACAAATCACTCTGGATACTATATCAGCTAGTAGCGATGTAGCCATAAGGGGGAGTAATAGCCGATGATCATCAGTCATTTCCATTACGATAATTACCGCTGTAATTGGTGTGCGCACTACGCCACTGAAATAGCCAACCATACCAAGCAGACCAACAGCTACCATGGGGACTTCTGGGAAAAATGCGCTTAAATTATAACCAAGTCCTGCACCTACTGACAGGCTGGGAGCAAAAATCCCTCCCGGGATGCCACTCAGATAAGAAAATATGGTAGCCAGAAATTTTAAGGGGCCAAAAAATGGACTTGCCTGGTCAGTTCCCTGGAGTACTCCGCGGGCAGCCTCATAGCCCGTACCCCAGGTCGTATTATGTGACAGTATACCAATACAGGCAACAGCTAATCCACATGCCAAAGCTATAAGATAAGGATGCTTGATCCTGTGAGGTTTTAAAAATCGACCACCTTGAATAAGAATGGTTGAAAACAAACCGCCCGTTGCACCGCCAATAATGCCACAAACAAGAATAATAGCCGCAGCTTGCAATGGAGCAATTTGTGATGTGTAAGTGCCAAAATAAGTATAATTCCCCTGTATCATCAGTGATGTCATACCAGCTAAAATCACTGCCATCATAAGACTGGCAGTAATGCGTTCTTCGAAACTACGGCTCATTTCCTCAATAGCAAACATTACTCCAGCCAGTGGCGTGTTAAAGGCAGCGGCCAGACCAGCAGCACCACCTGCAAGGATAAGCCCTTTTTTAACATGGTGGATGGGAAATTTGGATACCCGATTCAGTGAATACATAATGGATGCTGCGATGTGTACAGTGGGTCCTTCTCTGCCGATAGATGCACCACATAGCAGGCCTAAAATGATGGCAAAACCTTTGCCAATGGCAATACGAATCGACAGTACGGCACTACGATCGGATGCTTCCTGTAGTTCCATTGCCGCTATTGCCTGGGGAATGCCACTACCTTCTCCGCCCGGAAACAGGTTGCGTGTTGCCCATGTAATCAAGAATAGACCGAATGGGGTAAGAATAAGCGGCAGCCAGAACCAATGCTCTACTAAAGTATGAAAGAACGCATCAGCCTTGCTACTGGCAAGAGCCAGCAGGGTAGCAAATAAGCCAACAAGAATGGCTCCACTCCAGAATACCAATCGTGAGCGCCAGGCTGAAATCGATCCGGTTTTTTTGAAGGCTTTTCTTATCTTGTACTTGTAAGACATAAAATTGTTTCTCTTGGCTAATGTAAATAAGAGCTATAGGTGCTAAGTGGCGCCTATATTAAACCTGACTACTCATTTCATCACTGAAAAGTACCACTTACTGAGTAGTTGCAAACCTGTAACGTCAGGGTTCGGTTACGAATCCATATCGGCATACCAGGTTTATTCAAAATATCGGCGTTGTACTTACATTAATGCATCTGCTGGAGGTATAGGGCACAAAAGTCATGCTTTGCTTATAGCTGTATTCTGGAAAGATATTAATGGCAGGCCGGATTCATATGCTGCAACTACTAAAAATTACCGCATTCTGTACTATTCATTGAGCAGTTACAATATAACTTTAGCAATAGTTACATTAGTCAAAAGACAAAGAACGCTATTTTTGAAAGTCATCAGGTCAACTTGACAATATGGAGGTCACACGGACTATATCTGGCCAGATGAATGGTGACTGAGCCAAACTGAGCTTCCGCCTGACCTAATACAATGATTTCTGCGTGACGTTCCATTGCAAACCTTGCAATGGTTTCAGCCCTGTTACCGGAGTGAATTTCCAGTGACTCATGTATATGAGATTCGGTTTTTAATTGTTCTTCAAGTAGTTTTCTGGCCATGATTTCTTTTTCGGCTTCCTCCTGTTTATACTCACCCGTTAGTAAGCCACTTAAGCGAAAGCTGTTGGCATAATCAAAAAGAACATCATTATCAATGATATGTATAAAGATTAGCGGTAAATTAAAACCATGCACCAAATTTCTGGCACGTTCGGCAATACGATCAAGTTCATCATCAGGATTTATCGCAACTAAAATGCAACTGTTTTTGTCAGACATATGGAGTCCTCTTGATTAATACAGTATTTTATAACAACTGCTTAACTGGGGCAATTATTAGTTTTCGCCATCCCCGATCGTGAGAGGTTATGGTACTACATTGGGCTTTGAGGACTGTTCTGATAGTGATAGCCGTTATTGTACGTGGAACTGTCAGAGAATGTTAATCTTTCTTTTATTGCTTGATTTAAGTTGGTTTTTTCTGACTTAAGGTAGCAAGCAAGTTACTTAGTGTATGAAAATTTTTAAAAATATTTTTGTGTTTTTTTAAATATTTTCATACTAAGAGGCTAAATTAGTTTATAATTGTTTATTTAAACACTCACTAGGGGCCGGTTGATCTTTCAGATGTTAAGTTGATTTTGAGAAGAATTTTGTCCTGATAAAGCATTTTTTATATACCTATGCATTACATTGGTATATAAAAAATAGCGAAGTCAGGGTAAAATTTGGCCAAAAACTGGTAATAGATGAAAGCTCAACAGCCTCTATACTATTGATTATCATAAAATAGATATGTCTGATACCTTTTTATTAGTAACCTTATTTCTGCCTGTTGCTTCCGCACTGGCTTCTCTGTTTGCTGACAGGTATCCTGTTGTCATGCGAAAACTCGCATTTCCCTTATTAGGTCTGGGGGGCATTTTTGGAGTTTTTCTCGGGCTTGATACCTTGCTTCATGGCAACTCAGCTACTTTTGTTTATCCTTTAGGTTTACCCTGGTTAAACTGGCATTTACGACTGGATTCTCTGGCCGGTTTTTTTATTGCCTTAATCAGTATTGTGGTTGTCGCTGTCAGTTTTTTTGGGCCTGGTTACATTCGTGAGTTTGAACATGGCAAACAACCCCTGTCGATACTTGGACTATTTACCGGTTTATTTATTGAAGGCATGTATCTTGTGGTTCTGGCAGATGATGCGTATTCTTTTATGATTGCCTGGGAACTGATGTCATTGACCAGTTACTTTCTTGTTACCTACCAGCATCAGCGTGCGGCCAACCGACGTGCCGGATTTCTTTATTTGTTGATGGCAGAAGTAGGTGCTTTGGCCATCTTACTCAGTTTTGGTATTTTAGCTGGTTTTGGTGATGGGTTTACTTTTGATGCCATGCGTACTGCTCATCTTTCTTTTACCTGGTCAACAATTGCCTTTTCTCTTGGTCTGCTTGGCTTTGGCATGAAAGCTGGTATTGTTCCAATACATGTCTGGCTACCAGAGGCACATCCCGTTGCACCATCACATATTTCTGCCCTGATGTCAGGTGTTATGCTAAAAGTGGCCATTTATGGTTTTATGCGCTTAAGTTATGATTTAATCGGTAATGTACAATGGACCTGGGGAGTTGCACTACTGGCAGTTGGCTGTATCAGTGCACTTTTTGGGGTGCTTTATGCATTAATGCAACATGATTTGAAACGCCTGCTTGCATACCACTCAGTAGAAAATATTGGTATTATTTTCATTGGGCTGGGTTTATCCATGATTTTTTATGGTACCGGCCACGAATTACTGGGTACTTTAGGACTGGTTGCGGCTCTTTATCACACTCTTAATCACGCTATATTCAAAAGTCTGTTATTTCTCGGTGCAGGTGCAGTTCTACAGCGCAGTCATGAACATGATATGGAATATATGGGCGGCCTATTATCCCGCATGCCCTGGACGGGTTTATTTTTTCTCATTGGGTGTATTAGTATTTCTGCCTTACCCCCGTTTAATGGTTTTGTATCAGAATGGCTTACTTTTCAGACCGCTTTGCAGGCACCGAGTTTACAAAGCGGTGTATTACGGGCAGTGATTCCCCTGGCTGCTGCATCATTGGCTCTAACAGGAGCACTTGCTGCTGCCTGTTTTGTCAAAGTTTACGGGATCTCCTTTCTCGGCTTACCCCGTACTCGTAATGCACGACGTACCAGCGAAGCCAGTCGAGGTATGGTGTTTGGCCAGGGCCTACTGGCTGTGCTGTGCCTTATTTTTGGCGTTTTTCCCAGCATGACAATTAACGCGATTAACAATGCGACCCTGGCATTGACCCACCATTCTCTTGATACTGCCACTGCTCATGGCTGGCTGTGGTTGACCCCCGTTTCGGCACAAACGGCATCTTATAGTGCCCCGCTGGTGTTATTGGGTGTGTTGCTTGCTTTAGTTGCCTGGGCGATTGTCTATTATATTCTTCGTCCTTCAGGTCATGCCGATACCGTACGCGGCCCCACCTGGGACTGTGGCTTTGGAGGTCTGAATCCACGTATGCAATATACCGCAACGGCCTTTGCCATGCCCATACGTCGTATTTTTAGTCCGGTCTGGCGTCTGCATGAAAAAATTGAGCGTGAGCCACGTAAGGGTTTGCCTGAAGAACCAGCAGAAATACGTTATCAGCTACACGCTGAAGATATAACCTGGAAATGGATATACCAACCTATAGAACGATTATTGAACATCATTGCCCGTAGTGTTGGGCGAATTCAGACCGGACATTTACGCCACTATCTGACGTATACCTTTGTCACATTAATTTTACTATTATGGTTAATTACATGAACAACTGGATTCTAGCATTAATACAGGCAGCATTATTTATCATTTTTGCCCCGTTATTTGCCGGTTGGATAAAACGCGTCAAATGCTGGTTGCAAAACCGCCGTCCTCCGTCATTATTACAACCTTATCAGGATTTACGGCGCTTACTCAGCAAACAGGTGGTTATGTCTGTTGACGCCTCAGCAGTTTTTAGAGTGGCACCTTATATTGTGGCTGCAGCCACTCTTCTGGCGGCCATTGTGGTACCGCTTATTGCGGTCAACCTTCCCACGACAGCCATAGCGGATGTCATTGTACTGGCTGGTTTTTTTGCCCTGGCACGTTTTTTTCTTGCGCTCGCCGGTATGGACATTGGCACCGCCTTTGGCGGCATGGGTTCTTCACGCGAAATGACCATTTCTGCACTGGCAGAACCCGCTATGTTAATGGCTGTTTTTACTCTGGCAATGGTCGCATCAAGTACTAACCTGTCAACTGTCATTCACTATGTGTTAGCAGATGGAATGGTTTTAAGACCTTCATTGTTGTTCGCCTTATTGAGTATGCTTCTAGTTGGCATTGCCGAGACAGGACGAATTCCGGTAGACAATCCTGCCACACATCTGGAACTAACCATGATCCATGAAGCGATGATCCTTGAATACAGTGGCCGTCATCTGGCATTGATTGAATGGGCTGCCCAGCTTAAACTGATGCTCTATAGTGTGTTAATCATCAATATTTTCTTCCCCTGGGGTATTGCCAGTGAACTTAACCTGGTAATGCTGAGTACTGCCATCTTTGCCATTACAGCTAAATTAATGATACTGGGTGCGGTATTGGCTGTCAGTGAAACCATTATGGCAAAAATGCGCCTGTTCCGTGTCACGATTTTTCTGGTTCTGGCTCTTACGCTGGCATTAATTGGTATATTAAGTCACATTGTGCTGGAGATTCACTAATGCTGACACAACTTCCCTTCTATCAACAGGCTATTTTAACCTTATCGGCAATGATCCTGTTTACTTCTTTTGCATTACTAGCACAAAGCCGAGTGGTCTCCATTATCCACGCTTTTGCATGGCAGGGTGCCATGGTTGCCCTGACCACTGCTCTGGTTGCCTATGATACCGGTTTACATCATTTATATATTTCTGCCTTTTTGACCCTGGCATTAAAAGCACTTTTCATCCCCTGGTTGTTACACCGTCTAATCCGACGACTAGGACTGATTCGGGAACTGCATACTGTTGAACACCCGGTGATGACCATGATGATAGCCACTTCACTGGTAATATTCTGCTATTATGTAGCCCAGCCTATTGAGCAATTCTCCGAAACCATTACCCGTAATACCATTGCCATCAGTATGTCTGTGATTTTACTGGGTATGCTGATGTTAATCAGCCGTAATAAGGCCGTATCTCAGGTGGTCGGATTTATGTCACTGGAAAACGGTTTGTTTTTTGCGGCAATTTCAGCAACCAACGGTATGCCAATGGTGGTGGAACTGGGGATCGCATTTGATGTCTTAATTGCCGCCGTTATCTTTGGGGTATTTTTCTTTCATATTAGAGACAGTTTTGATTCACTGGATGTCAGTCAGTTTCATCGGCTATCGGAGTCAGACGAATGAATGCACTGATCCTAACCTTATTAATCCCATTACTGTCCAGTGTTGCTATGGCAGTAATGGGACAGAAAAAAATAGCCGGTTCTCTTAACATCATCGTTTCTCTGGCTCAGTTTATTGCTACTTTATTTATGACGAGCGTCGTTTTTAAGCAAGGGCATATTGGAGCCAGTAATGGCCAGTTTTATATCGATAGCTTTAATGTCTATCTTATCGCCCTAACCGCATTGGTGGGATTAACCACTTCGCTTTTCTCCCGCCCCTATATGGAGCAGGAAAGACAAAATGGTCGTCTGAGCACTAACCGTATGCGTCTTTATCATACCAGTTATCAGGGCTTTCTCTTTACTATGCAACTGGCCTTGAGTACTAATAATTTAGGTATTTTATGGGTAGCACTGGAAGGAGCCACTCTGGCAACTGTTCTGCTGGTGAGTCTTTATCGTACTCCGGAAGCCATTGAGGCTGCCTGGAAATATTTTATTATCTGTGGTGTTGGTATTGCCCAGGCTTTATTTGGTACAGTATTAATTTATTTTGCTGCAGCCCAGGTTATTCCCGATCCCGAACAGGCATTACTCATACGAGTACTGGTTGAACATGCTGCAGGTCTGCATCCGATTATAATGACGATTGCTTTTGTTTTTCTACTAGTAGGCTATGGTACTAAAGTTGGTCTGGTTCCCATGCACACCTGGTTACCTGATGCCCATTCTGAAGGCCCTACCCCCATGTCTGCAGTATTATCGGGTTTATTACTCAATGTGGCACTCTATGCCCTGGTCAGGGTTAAAATTCTAACCGATGGTGCACTGGCCAATAATTTATCCGGGCATAGTCCCCATCTTGCGGGTTATCTGATGATGGGCTTTGGTTTATTATCATTTACCGTCGCAGGTTATATGCTGCATCGTCAGCGTGATATTAAACGTTTATTCAGCTACTCATCTATAGAACACATGGGCTTAATGACCTTCGCCTTTGGTCTGGGAGTACCTTTGGCAACTTTTGGCGCGTTATTACATATGACAGTTCATTCATTGACCAAATCTTCGATTTTTATTACCGTTGGCCATGCCAGCCATATTGCTCAGACCCAGAAAATTGATAATATACGCGGCTTAATTGCCACTCAACCCTCAGTGGGCTGGGGATTACTGATCGGCACGGCAGCCATTGCCGGTTTCCCACCATTTGGTGTGTTTACCAGTGAGTTTTTACTCTTATCCGCAACGATGCAAACTCACCCATGGCTGACTATACCCTTATTGGTCGGTCTAGCTGTTGCCTTCGCCGGTCTGTTTCGTCATTTGCATCCTATGGTTTATGGTGAAAAACCTGCCGAACAAACTGGGGTTCAGGCTAATATGTGGCCGGTCATTATTCAACTGGCTCTGGTTTTATGGCTGGGTTTATCTATACCTGATTTTCTTGCGCAATGGTTTGATCAGGCAACACAATTAATTACCGGGAGCGGGTTATTATGAGTCGTTTTGACTGGTTATCTGAATTAATTGCGGTCTGTGAAGATGAACATATATTGCTGCGTGGTGGCTCTGGTACACAATTAAAACCTGCCCACGTATTAAGACTTGATGTTGAAGACTGGGGCCGTTTTGCCGAAATAGCACACCAGCAAAAATGCCGTTGGTGTAGTATCTGGGCAACACAAACTGATTCAGAAACCCTGTTGATCAGTGCCTGTCTGGAATTTCAGGGTGATTATGTAGTGGTTCGTGCCGAACTGGAAATATCAAAACCCATTCTACCTTCACAGACTAAATTTTATCCTGCAGCCAATCGTCCGGAACGACATCTTCAGGACATGTTTGGAATTGTTTTTAGTAATCACCCTGATGACCGGCGCTGGACTCGTCATCAGGCCTGGGACGAAAATGTTTATCCTCTACGCAAAGATTTTAAGCCCCACATTGAAGCAAATAACAGCATAACACCACCCGATATGGATTACCCTTTTTTTCAGGCTCGCGGTGCAGGCGTTTATGAAATTCCTGTCGGTCCAGTTCATGCAGGTATCATTGAACCAGGGCATTTTCGCTTTCAGGCGGTAGGTGAAACGGTATTAAATCTGGAAGAACGATTGGGCTACGTACACAAGGGAATAGAAAAAATTGCCGAAGGTCGCGATGCGACAGGTCTGGCCAGACTGGCCGGAAGAATTTCCGGTGATACTACAGTGGCTCATAGCTGGGCAGCCTGTATGGCAATGGAAAATGCCGCAGATATTCATTTACCTGAGCGCGCTCTGATGTTAAGAGCATTACTGGCTGAACGTGAACGTATTTCCAATCATCTGGGTGATATTGGCGCTATCTGTAATGATGTCGGCTTTGCTTTTATACAAATGCAGTTCAGTCGTTTACGCGAATACTGGCAACGAACTCAGCTGAAAATTTTTAACCATCGACTGCTTATGGATGTCATTGTACCCGGAGGTGTCTGTTGTGATATTGATGCTGCT
>JALVAL010000270.1 GCA_027011205.1 Gammaproteobacteria bacterium | reverse complement strand
GATGACAATCCATCACTTGAAGACCGGCTGTTGACTACCGGTTATCTGTCTCCAGAAATGGCAAAAAAATTGGGTACCGTCGGTTATACGGGCAAAGCCAGCGGTATAGATTTTGATTTGCGGCGGGATCATAGATATCCTCCCTATAATCAATTAAAAGTTGAATCGCCCTGTTATCAACAAGGTGATGTAGCGACTCGTGTCCAGATACGAGCAGATGAAATTATTCATTCTCTGGATATCATTCAGGAAATTTTGCAAACAATGCCCGCCGGTAAAATACAGACAGGCTGGTCTATTCCAGGCAAAACGACAGAAGGACTGGGCTTAATTGAAGGCTGGCGTGGTGAAATAATCACCTACGTTCAGCTAGATGATAAAGGACTGGTATCACGTTTTTTTGCCCGTGATCCCAGCTGGCTGAACTGGCCGGCTCTGGAGCAGTTGATCCATAATAATATCGTGCCTGATTTTCCAGTCTGTAATAAATCCATTAATGGTTCCTATTCCGGTCAAGATCTATAGAACAGAAAAATGTTAAAAATACTGAATAAAATTCGTAAAATTGGTGTTATCACCGAACCAGCCCCAACCTTAGCCGCTGACCATGAGCTGGATGAGCTTGGCTTTAGGGTAAAAAAACAAATCGATCGTCATTTTGCCGGTAGCTTTGCCATACGCGCAGTTGATTCTGGATCCTGCAACGCCTGTGAACTGGAAATTCATGCTTTAAATAATCCTGTTTATGATATCGAACGTTTTGGAGTACATTTTGTTGCATCCCCTCGACATGCGGATGCACTATTGGTTACTGGTGGCGTATCGAGGCATATGGCAACCGCTTTAATACGCACCTGGGAAGCAACTCCTGCACCCAAATGGTTAATTGCCATGGGCGACTGTGCGATTGATGGTGGTGAGTTTGGCAGTTCCTATGCCAACATGGGTGGCGTTAGTAAAATATTACAGCCTGATGTCAGCATTAGTGGTTGTCCACCCACCCCTGAGCTTATTTTAAAAGCCATTTATCAATTATTACAGAGTAGTAATTAAGCTAATTAAGAAATTTAATTTCTTAATAACCATATTTTATCAATCTTTATAAATTTCAGGTATTTCTAAATGGATACAAATCAACTTAAAAATTCTGAGGCTAACTGGACACGTTTTTTCCCTTTCCTAGTCTGGTTGCCAACAATCACCCGTAACACGTTAAAAGCTGATTTTCTGGCTGGATTAACCGTTGCCCTGGTAGCCATACCCCAATCCTTAGCTTATGCTCAATTGGCAGGTGTTCCGGCTTATTATGGTTTATATGCTGCATTATTACCCGTCATTATAGGTGCCCTGATGGGTTCTTCACCTGTTTTATCAACCGGTCCAGTTGCAATGACTTCATTATTAACGGCCGCCAGTGTTATGACCCTGGCAAGCTATGGTACCGATCAGTTTTATACCTATGTCATTTTGATGGCATTATTGTCCGGTTTGATTCAAATTGCTTTAGGAATTGGGCGTATGGGGGTGTTAATTAACTTTCTATCCTATCCAGTGCTGCGGGGGTTTATCAATGCAGCAGCAATTATTATTGGCCTGTCTCAGTTACCTGCAATGTTGGGATTAAAATTAAAAAACAGTACCCACTTCCTTAGTGATGTATTGCACGTTATTGAGCATGCAGCATTTATGCATTCCCCGTCATTTTATTTCGGTGTCGGCTCATTAATATTACTGGCTTTAATGAAAAAATATACCCCCAAAATACCCAATGTATTAGTGGTTGTCACTATGTCTATTATTATTAGCCATTTTATAGGCTTTGAAGCCAGTGGCGGTGTGGTTGTGGGTAAAATCCCGGAGGGTCTGCCCAGTTTTTCTGTACCGGATATTGACTGGGTTGCCAGTATGCATATGCTGCCAGCCGCATTTGTCATTGCGATTATCAGTTTTATGGAAGCCATGTCCAGCTCTAAAATTATTGCCATAAAGACCCGTACCCGCTGGGATGAAAATCAGGAATTAATTGGCCAGGGCCTGGCAAAAGTGGTAGCCGCATTCAGTCATTCAATGCCTGTCAGCGGTTCTTTTTCTCGTTCAGCTCTAAACCTTACCTCTGGAGCCAAAACAGGTTTGGCATCAGTCTTTAGCGCACTACTGGTTGTTATTACCTTATTGTTTTTTACGTCTTTATTATATGATTTACCTAAGCCTGTTCTCGCGGCTGTTATTATGATGGCGGTATTCAGTCTCATTGATTTTTCAACCATAAGAGATATCTGGCATGCAAAAAGAGCTGATGGTATTGCGGGAATAGTTACTTTTGTTGCAACACTGGCTTTTGCTCCTAATATTCAAAATGGTATTTTAACCGGCATTACTCTTTCCTTAATCCTGTTTTTAATGCGCACAATGAAACCACGCATCGTTATTTTAGGCGAGGATAAAGATGGGGTTTTACGCAGTGCCCGTCGTTATAACCTGAGTAAATTAAGACCAAAAGTGACCGCTATCCGATTTGATGGGCAACTCTATTTTGCTAATGTCAGTTATTTTGAAGAAGCTATTTTATATCTGGTAAGTTACGATCCTGATTTAAAAGTTATTCTGGTCAGCGGTGATGCCATTAATGGTCTGGATTCATCGGGTGTAGAAATGTTAAAAAACCTTCTAGATCGACTTCAACAAAGCGGTATTACTCTGGCTTTCTGTAATATCAAAAAACCTGTTCAGGATGTCATTGACCGTACCATCCTGAAAGAAATGATCCCTCCCGAAAATATTTTTCCTTCGGTACACGATGGTTTGAAAGAGTTTGACAAACGCCTGGAAGAACAACAGGAAAATAACGAAGAACAAGAGAACAACAATGATAAAAAATAATCTTCGTTCCCTTATCCTTTTAAGCTCTGCTTTGTTGGCCAGCTTTCAGGGTATGGCGTTAGCGTCCTCATTGGCTACGACTAATAATGACACTCCCGTGGCATTAAAACTTCTGAAAAAAGAAGCTCAGGATGATGATCCCGGTGCTCAACTACTCTACGGTCTTGCTTATTTGAATGGCAATGACGGTCTTAAACCTGATGCAAAAAAAGCCGTGTACTGGTTGCGCCGCTCTGCCCGAATGGGAAATGCTTATGCTCAACTGATGCTGGGAAAAGCATTTGCTGAAGGTAAAGGGGTGGATCAGGATCTTAATCATGCCATTAAATGGTGGAATGAATCTGCCAACAAAGGGAATGCTCAAGCTCAATTCTTATTAGGAAGAGCTCTTTTACAAGGTAATCCATCAAAACAAACAAGCAGTGAAGCGATTAGCTGGTTGGAAAAATCCTCAGATCAAAACAATAAAGATGCACAGTACTATTTAGGAAAGTTATATCTGGAAGGTTATGCCATCCCAAAAAATGAAACTATTGCTCATGACTGGCTTACCCGTGCAGCAGAACTGGGCCATAGCGGTGCCATTGAATTATTAACCTTGCTTAAAGAGAGCGTTGATTTTACCCTGAAAGTATATGAGCAATCCTCCGGTGAATTAATAAAACGAGCTGAAGATGGTGATTCACAGGCTGAATATGAATTAGGTATCCGCTATGAAAGTGGCGCCTGGGATGTTCTTCAGGATAATAAAAAAGCCTTAAAATGGATCACCAGGGCTGCAAATAGTGGCAACCCCATTGCAATGGATACCCTCGCTGATATTTATCGACACGGTGATTTAGGGCTTCCGGTTGATATGAAAAAGGCACAGTTTTGGGGCAAAAAAGCCGCCTTAGCCAAGCGTTCTTCCAGTAAATAAAATTCTGGATTTAATGTCATCTACCCGCTTATATTATATTCATGACCCGATGTGCAGCTGGTGTTATGCTTTTAAACCAGTTTATCAGCAGCTGCTGAAGAAACTGCCGGACACTGTAAAAGTAAGCTCTTTACTGGGTGGCCTGGCTGCCGATACCGAACAGCCCATGCCGGTAGAAATGCAGCAGCAGTTAAAGAATACCTGGCAGCGGATTGAACAAAAAGTACCCGGCATACAGTTTAATTTCGACTATTGGAAGCACGCCAAAAAGACCAAACCCAGACGCTCAACCTGGCTCGCCTGTCGTGCTGTTATAGCCGCAGCAGCCATTAAACCTGAATTTGAATCGTTAATGATTGCAGGAATTCAGACAGCCTATTATCAACAGGCAACAAACCCGTCTGATCCTGAGACTCTGATTGAAATTGCTCAACAGCTGGGATTTAATGCAGAACAGTTTAAACAGCACTTAAATGCTGCAGCCACACAACAGGAACTGGACCGGCAGATTGCCTTTAGTCGACAACTCAATGTTAGTTCTTTTCCTTCACTGGTTTTACAGACAGAAACGAGTCACTGGCCCGTAAGTATTGATTATAATCATTATCAGCCAATACTGGATACCATTAATATGATACTGGACTTTGATTAATAAGAATCGTAACAATTCAGCATATTCATCTTTTGCCTGAGTTCGTCGTTATTATTATACTCTACCCTCTAAGGGGCACCTGGAAAGGGTCACAACATATTTATCTCATTGCCGAAAAGTAGCATGGCATTGAACACAATAACCCATCGTGTTTTGTAATGCCTGCAGAGACTTTTTCATATCTTTTGTTTTTAGAGTCTCAGCCAGTTCATCTGCACTTTTGTGGAACTGGAATCCAAGTGTTCTAAACCCTTCATTATTAAACATACTACACATTCTTTTCATTTCTGCCGTTAAACCAAGCTTAGTATGAGCAACCTCAGATGCTTTAATAAAGTTTTGTTCAGCAATTAAACCAATAATCGCCTGTACTGCCTCTACATGAGATCTCATATTCTCCAATTGATGTACTTTCATATGGGGAGGAAGATTAAGTGAAATTCGCTTATCATTAATAGTGTCATTCATCATCATACGGTGATTTACAATTACTTCTTTTTCTGATTGTGCATAAACTGGAACTGCATATAATAATAAAATAAATACTGTTGAAAATATATTTTTGAACATAAATACTCCGATATTTGATTGCATAGCTAACAATTAACATAACCGATAATACCCTGCTTATTATAACAATTAGCAGGGTATTATCAATTTCAAGCTGTATACCTGGCTCTCTTTAATAAAAAATCAGCACTTATTGTGCCTGACTATCTGGTGCTTGTGCTGGCTGTATTTGTGCCGCCTTCATTTGCGCGGCTCTTACCTGTGCTGCCCGGACTTCAGCGGCTTTCATTTCTGCTGCCTTCATTTGCGCGGCTCTTACCTGTGCGGCTCGGACTTCAGCGGCTTTCATTTCTGCCGCCTTCATTTGTGCGGATCTAACCTCATCGGTCATTCTCGAAGCACGAGGAACATATCCATATGGGCGTCCATAATACTGATTACCATAACGATTATTGCCATATCCCCTGAAATTATTATCCCAGTTATTATAACCATTTCCATATCCCTGTCCGGAAGCAGAACCACGAGTATTTCCACGACCACGACCTCGAGCACGTGATTTTATAGTGATCTCTATATCACCATCCATATCACTGTCCATACGGCCATCACCCCAGCCCCGGCCATAACCATTACCATAGCCATTATTGTACATATTATTATGCTCGGCCATCCCAGTTGGCATTAGAATTAGCGTCATCCCAGGATGCTCTGGCTGTCATATTTGCTGACATAAAAACCGTACTGCCAATGATGGCCCTTATTAATATTTTTTTCATTTTCTATCCTCGGTTATAATTATCATGCCAGACTATCAAAAGCAGCACCTGACTGGACAACACGAATAAATTATTGTAACTATTCAGCATGTTTAGATTTTGCCACAGTTCAAGGCACAATAGCTTTGCTACCTCAAAGAGGCGTCCGGAGAATGTGAGCATATACAAATATGTGACCATTCCCAACTGCCCCCTGAGCGTAGAGTACGAAACTAACGCACTCTCTTATTAACAGGGGCTGGGTAAAAAATGTATACGCTGAGTAGTTACCAATTATTTTTTATTCATTTATTCAATTTTAGACCAGTTTTTCATATTTAATCAAATGAATTCCAGTTAATCTATTAAGGAAATACCTTAAAAAAAGTCTACAATAAGATATAAAGATGCTATTTCAGCTTCATGTAAAGGAATTTAAATTGTAAATGAGTACAGAAACAGCAAACAATAATATAGATACAACAAGAAAAATAGCTGAACTGCTTTATTTACAGGCCCCCATTTCTAATGGGGCTATTTTAGCTGTTACCATACTCTATTATTTATTTCTCAAGAATTATACGGCTCCAGATATGCAATTTGTCTGGCCTGTTTTTATGCTGATAGCAGCCGGTTTGCGATTATTACTCTGGTATCAAAGAAAACTGACACCTGACAGACATTCAGATACTCGGTGGATTCAACTTTACACCCTGGCAACCGCTTTAACCGGGCTAGGCTGGAGCAGTATCCTGTTTTTGCCTTATACTCATCAGGATATCGCCCTTTATGTAGCCCTTTTAATGGTTGTTTTTGGTATAATAGCTTCAGCTTTACCCATACTCTCTGTTTATTTACCGGCATTTTTTGTCTATATCAGCCCAATAATTCTGGGCTTTTTAATCACCTTATATCAACATGATATTCCCGATTTACTGATACTGGTAACCATTATATATTTTGCCATGCTGTCATTTTTTGCCCGTAACACCCAGCAGCATATTATCAACTCCATTTACTTTGAACTGCGTAATCAGAACCTGATCAACAAACTTCAGGATGAAGTAGAACAGCGTGAAACACTGATTAAAGCTCGGACAGAACAGCTCCAGCAAAGCAACCAGGCCCTGATTAATTCTGAAGAACGTCTTAAAAATGTTATTAATAGCGCAGAACTGGGTTATTGGGATTTTAATTACCAAACCGGTCACCAGGAAGTGAATGACCGCTGGCTGGAAATGCTGGGCTTAAGCCGGGAAGATATTAAAAATACTGTCGACGACTTGAAATCACGTATTCACCCTGATGACAGGGAACGAATGCAAACGATAGTGGAACAGGCCATCATAAACCGAATACCTTATACAGTTGATTTTAGAATGAAACATAAGGATGGCCACTGGGTCTGGATACAGGGTTCCGGTTCTTTAGTTGAATACGATTCGGTGACTAATAAAGCACTTCGCCTATGTGGTACCCATCAGGATATCAGTTATCGAAAAATCATAGAAATGGAGCTGGAATACCAGGCAAAACACGATTATTTAACTAATTTATTTAACCGTGTTGAATTAGAAAAAAGTTTCCAGGAAGAAATAATCAGAGCAGAGCGATATCATCACTCCTTATCAATCTTTATGATTGATATTGATCATTTCAAAAAAATTAACGACAGGTATGGACACCAGTCCGGTGATAAAGTTCTGCAGAAGTTTGCAGCCTTTCTGCAGGACTCCATGCGAACCAGTGACTATATTGCCCGCTATGGCGGTGAGGAATTTGTAGTCATTCTACCGGAAACATCCACTGATAAAGCCAATGAACTGGCGGAAAGAATATTTATCAAACTTTCAGAATTGAATATTTCTCTCAATAAGAAACCTGTCAGGATCACCATCAGTCTTGGCATTGCATCCTACCCTGAGCATGGCAGCAGTTACGATAAACTGCTTGAAATGGCAGACTCGGCAATGTACCAGGCCAAACAGAACGGCCGTAATCATATTCAACAGGCTACACCTCACAATTAATATCCAGCAGCCTGTTTTATCTGTTTACTGTCTACTCTTTAAGCTTCCGGCATTCATTTAACATTTTCTGCATGCTTGTAAGTCCCAGTTTTCGACATAATTCAATATTTCTCTGCGGGATCTGCTCAGGCTGCGAATAATTCTGCAAAGCATGTTCCAGACTTTCTTCACAAATAATATGCAGCATGGGATAAGGGGAACGATTGGTATAATTAGCGGGGTCGTCAGGTTCTGAGTCAGCAAAACAATAATCAGGATGAAAACTGGCCAGCTGAAAAATACCTTCAAAACCTTGATCAAGAAGTAGTTGCGTGGCTATTTCAAGAAAATCCAGATAATCATTAAAATCCCCTCCAAGCTGTTGCAAAATAAACAGAGTGGTTTCAGTATCTGCATTATTATTCAGATATTCGCATTCTCGTATCAGGCTTTCCAGTGCCTCCTCAAAAGTATTGGCAGATTCCACAAAAAACCGGATCCGGTTCATGTTCCGCTCATTTTTTGCAAACGGGCAGATATTTTTTTCTATTATCACTTTGTCCAGCCAGCACTGTGTCTGTCGAATAATTATTTCATCCGTTTTCATCTATTGGTATCCGGATTTATGGTTTATAAATTTGACTCTAAGTCAGAATTACTTTACTATCAGCGCCCTATAAAAACCAGGCAAATCGGTATGTTTTATTAAAAATACTCTAATTAACAGCCCTGGATATTAGCTTAAAAGAGGGGCAATCTGTCATTCTGCTGTCATAAATATCTGTTAATTTAGTTACCAGTTTACACGATTCATCTGACAGTTGGGAACGATAGGATATTTTATGAAATTTATTCCGAGGGGCAGATAATAATGGTTTATTGCGACAAAACATTTTCCTATAGAAGGCATCTCCAGCTCAGCTGGATAAAACTTAAACAATTACCCGAACTGCTGTCAGCTATGAGGTATATACTGGAAAAGCTGATTATTTTTCTGCTTCCAGTACCATTATTATTCCTCATTATTGGTACCAAAGGTATTATTGAAAAAGATTCTCCGGAAAACCTGGGGTCTATTAACTCCCTAAGTCAGAGCTTTTTTAATTATTTTGAAATGCACACCCTGATTATTTCTGGGGCTCTGGGTATCACCTTTATAGTCTGGCTATTTACTCGCAATATGTGGCATAAGTAATAATAATTAACAACATTTTTTAATAACAGCTTACCAGCCAGTCGGGTAGAATTTTGCTGATATCATTGAGCTGCCGATCCTTTTCTCCGGCATCAGAACACATTGACTCCAGAAATTCCCAGAATTGTCTGGAGTGATTCATATGGCGTATATGCGCCAACTCGTGCAATAACACATAATCCATTAATTCCGCTTCCAAAAAGATTAAGCGATAATTTAGATTAATATTTTTTTTTTCAGAACAGCTACCCCAACGAGTCTTTTGTGCCCGTACAGTCAAACGCTGATAAGGCAGTTTAAACTGGCGGCTGAACCCATTCAGGCGATTTTTCAGAAAAGTATAGGCATAGACCTTAAAAAACTGTTCCAGTAACTGAAAAATATCTGTCTTATTAGCCACATTACCAGTGACCTGCAAGGTAAACTCATCACTATGATAAAGTACCAGCTCCTGACTGTCTGACTGGGAAATATAATTAATTATAAAGCTCTGCTGCAGTGCTTTCAGTACAATATAATCGGGTAGAACAGTATTATCCGGATGCGGTTTCTTTTTTATTTCTGCCTGCAGCTTATGTAGCGTTGAACGGATCCACTGCTGCTGTTCATAGACAAATTCCGGTACCCATTGACTGACCTGCCTGCGACTCATGGTTTTAGGCACCACGACCACAACCCCTTTATTTAGAGAAATCCGTATACGCATATACTTTGCACGTTTAGAGACTTCAATTTTATATGACGGTAGAGCATCCATATTCCGAGTTTTTACCTGAGTAAACATAAATTCTTTCATTTTCCTGGAATAAACAGTGGTATAGGTTTTAACCTTGTATATTAGAATTTTACAGCGTTAACTGCTATGCTTTATATAATTATAAAAATTATATCAGAAGGCTCGCATCAGAAGCTAATGGCAGAACCCATATCCACTGAATATATAGAACTAAAACGCTCCGTTGACCTGCTTGAACTGGGGATGTTTGTCTCCCGCCTTGATTGCCCCTGGGAAGAAACCGACTTTATTTATCAGGGCTTTCAGATCAATACCGTTGATGAGCTGCATGCTCTGAAGGAACAATGCGAATATGTTTACGTTCGCGCTGCCAGACAGAAATGGCAGATGGAACAGGACAATCAGACTGATGTTCCGGAAAAAATTTCCTATATTAATAAGATTCCAATCAATGAAGAACTGAATAATATCCGTTCTTCCTATAAAGATGCCTGTTCCCAGATGGGAGCTATTCTTGATACTATCAGGCTCAGTGGCGAACTGGAGATTGAAAAAGTTAATGAAATTGTTGATGAGTGTGTTGACAGTATTCTAAGAAATGATTCCGCTCTAGTCTGGTTAACCCAGATCCGCAACAAGGATAATTATACCGCAGAACATTCCCTGCGAGTGTGTATTTATGCCATTGCACTGGGTCGAGAACTGAGTTTTCGAGAGCTGGAGCTACAGAATATCGGAACCTGTGGCCTATTGCATGATGTTGGCAAAGTCCGGATCCCGAAAGATTTATTGCTCAAACAGGAAAACCTCAATACCCAAGAAATTGCAATCATGCAGAAACATCCGGTCTATGGCAAAAAATTACTTATTTCAAAATCCGGTGTTTATCCCGGTGCAGTAGATGTCGCCTATTGTCATCATGAGCGACTTGATGGCTCTGGTTATCCACGGGGGATCACTGCAGAGCGGATCCCTTATTATGCAAAAATTATCGGTATTATAGATGCTTATGATTCCATGATATCCGATAAACCTTATAGCAAAGGGATCACCACCTTAGATGCCTGCAGGCACATATATCAGTGCAAGAACACTTTATTTGATAAAACAATTCTCGGACATTTTATCCACTTCATCGGTATTTATGCACCTGGCAGCCTGGTAGAAATGAATACTGGAGAAGTTGGTATTATTATTGAAACAGATAATGAAAACGGCATTAAACCCCGAATCTTATTGATTCTAGGCTCTGATAAATTAGCTAAAAATGGGCGTATTATTGATCTTAAAAAGGGTGATATTACTTTTACCAATACCACTTATGTTATTAAAAAATCACTTTCTAACGGCGCCTACGGGATCAATGTAGAAGATTACATGGATCAGGTTATTGCCAGCTGATTTTTTTCCTGATGACCTGGCACTGTGTCAGGGACGTATTGTATCAGGGCATCTGAAAATGGCACCAATGGGTAAATGATCCGAAAGTTTACGCCAGCGTTTATTGGAAAAGGTTAAGGCCTCCTGAAGTTCTACACCACGATAATAGATCCTGTCCACCTGCAGGGTAGGTCGCCAGACAGGGAAGGTTCTCGCATGTTGTCCCTCATAATGTAAAAAGGCTTCTTCCAGTCCCAGATCAATTTTCATATGTTCCAGAGCCCGTTTACGCCAGTCATTAAAATCACCCGCCATAATCAGTGGCTCATTATGAGGTATAGTCTGTTCAATGGTTTTGGCAATCAGCGCCAGCTGCATTTCCCGTTCCGCTTCAAATAACCCAAGATGGACACAGACCAGATTCAGGCTTATTTTACTGGGTAATAAAATTTTGGCGTGTAGATAGCTTCGACTGGCAAATTTTGCCCTGGATAAATTTTGATTGTGCCAGCTGATAATAGGATATTTGCAAAGAATGCCATTGCCATGATGGCCTTTTTTATAAACAGCATTTTTAGCATAGAGAGAAAACGGCCATCTATTTTCTGCCAGGAACTCACCCTGAGGTTTTAAGGGCCATGATTCAACATGCCGGCTCTTCTTGGAATGCTCTCCCTGAAGTTCCTGTAAAAAAATCACATCCGGATCAATCTCTTCCAGCGCATCGCGTATACCAAACAGCGTAAAACGGCGATTGGCAACACTAAACCCCTTATGAATATTATATGTCAGTATTTTAAATGTTCTATCCGTCACAAAAAATCTTTAAAGTAGTTAATTAGTGTGCATCCATTTATTGATGCACAC
>JALVAL010000269.1 GCA_027011205.1 Gammaproteobacteria bacterium | reverse complement strand
AGGATCGCCCCGTGCGCCACTGATCCACATGCGAACCTCTGATGAAGCATTACCTCCCAGCACGGGGCGATCCTGTACCAGTACAGTTTGTGCGCCATTTCTGGCCGATGCAATAGCGGCACAAATACCTGAGAAACCACCACCAACGACACAAACCTCTGCCTGTAATTTTTCCAGACTTAGCTGTTGCTGTTGTTTAGCCTTCATATCAGAATTCCCGGAAGCATGTTCCAAACCCTGTTGAAATGGCCACAAAAAATTTACCCTGAAGTCGTGGGTTCTGGGTGAATTTACTCATATTGATGAAGAAATAAACACCCCTAAGGTTTTGATTCGACAATAATGGCCGGAGGCTCCTCAATGGAAGCTGTGGTATCAGGAATAATATGTTTCGTCGTCATCAGTATCATAATGTTCAGCTTTGTTATCAACTGGAAAGAAGGCATTGATTGTGCCAAGAACAAGGGGTGACTGACTTATCAACATGGTGGTAAGCATACCAAAGCGTAAAAATAATACGCCATTGAGTGCGACTACATTAGGCACTATATTCAGAACCAGGCTTCTGGATAAGTTTTTATCCAGTTTCTTTGAGAGCGCCATCAGACCGGGTATATGCCTCAGGTTTCCATCCATGAGAACAATCTGGGCGACATCTGTTGCAATAGTTGATGCGCCGCTTAAAGAGATGGAAATATCAGCCTGTTCCATGGCTATGCTATCGTTTACACCATCTCCGACAATGGCTACTTTTTTCCCTTCCTGCTGTAATTTCTTGACTATTCTGGCTTTTTCTTCCGGCAGAGTGTCATAAAAATAATTATCTATCCCCAGCGAATCGGCCAATGCCCGGGTTGGCAATTCATGATCTCCCGATACAATCGCTATATACTCGATGCCGTTTTGTTTTAGCAGTTGAACGGTTTTTTCTCCTTCTGACCGGGCAATAGTATGTATTTCAAGAATGCCCTGCAGCCTTGAATCAACTGCCAGCATAATGACGGAATGCCCGGTGGCAAGTGCCTCATCTATCTTTTCATACATTTCTTCTGGTATTTCAACCTCTTTCATCTGCATGAAACGGCAACTGCCAATCTGGATGGTTTTGCCGTCAATATCAACCGAAATGCCATAGCCAATATTGTAGCTGGAGTCTTCTATTTCAGGCAATACCATGTGCCTCTTTTCTGCTTTTTTAAGAATGGCCTTGGCAATGGGATGGACAGATTTTTGTTCGGCGGCGGCGGCATAATAAAGAATGTCGTCCTCGCTATAACGGTCATCACAAAGTATAATCGCTCCAACTTCAGGAATATCCTGAGTTAGTGTTCCTGTCTTATCAAAAATAACCGCATCTATATTGGTTAATTCTTCAAGAACATGTCCATCTTTAACCAGGCAACCATTTTCAAGTGCAATATTCAGATAGTTGAGTGTGCCCAGAGGTGCGACCACCCTGATGGTATTGGCAATATGGCAGTAAAGAATACCCACGGTACCAACGGGTCCTAAAAACGGCCAGCTTAGGAATGCTAATGCCAGCACGGGAGTGGTAAAAGAATCTGCCCACTTTTCCCCTTTCAGTGCCTGGCTGCTCTGAAAATCAATGGAGTGATTAATGATTTCACCGATCTTGGCAACAATGGTTTCCTGCCCTGATTTTTCCATGCGAATATGGACTCGACCCGACAATAACATTGTTGATGCAAACACCCTGTCCCCCACTATTTTATCAGAAGGCTGGGCTTCTCCGGTTAATACTTTCTGGTCAACTGCAGCTATGCCATCAGTTACAATTCCATCCACAGGAATAATATCACCCGCGCCAACGGCCAGAATATCATTTTTCTTTACCTGATCAATGGGAACTTGTATCTCAGAACCATTTTTTAAAAGCCAAACCTTGTCGGGTTGCTGACTAAATACATCGATTAGTTGTCTTTTGGATCTTTCTTTGGCATTACTCAGAATATATTTTGAGCAATGCAGTAAACCAATACCTACAGATGCAGAGGCATAGGCACCTAAGCCAAGCATCATCATGTCTGCAATGCTATAAAGGACATAGCCATCAATTTTTTTATCTTTTATCAGTGATTTTTCTGTCTGTCTGAGATAAGGGATCGCTACATAGGTGAAGACCAGGATACCGGCTATGCCTAAAGGAGGATAAAAAGATCGGGCTGTTGCCAGTCCTATGGATACGCCACTCATAACTACATAGCGTTTATTTTTCTTGTTTTCATCGGTTTTATCAAGCAACAGGTTTTCCGGTACTACTTCAAGCTCTTCCCCCAGTGCTGTCTTTTTAACGGCTTTGTCATGGGGTAAATGAGAATTGTTTTTCTGATAATGCTCATGAAGTCTTACCAGTGCATACGTTATAAAAACTGTGGTTAAGCCAAATACCATTTTGAATTTCCTTTATACCCGGTCGATTTATAATAACATATTGTTTTAGCCATATATAATTGCAGATTTGTCCAACAGTAAACCTCGGCGCAATAATTTATGGTTATAAATAGAACTTTAAAGCCACATTTTTTGCAGATTTTATTTTCTCATATTCATCTTTATACCGTAAGAAG
>JALVAL010000268.1 GCA_027011205.1 Gammaproteobacteria bacterium | reverse complement strand
GGAATAACAGCTAATGAAAGAGTTAATCGAATCCCCTGCCTGGCTTGCCCTTAAGGAACATTATGAGGACATTAATGACGTTCATATGCGAGATATGTTCGCTGAAGACCCATTAAGATTTGAACATTTTTCAACTTCGGTTAACGATATTGTACTGGATTATTCAAAAAACCGGGTTAATAAGGAGACCATGAGTCTGTTATTTGATTTAGCACGACAGGCGAATGTAGAAGAATGGCGTGATCATATGTTTTCGGGTGAAGTGATAAACTCTACTGAAGGCCGGTCTGTTTTGCATACGGCCTTAAGAAATCGTTCCAATAAACCCATTCGTGTCAACGGTCGCAATATTATGCCTGGAGTTAAGTCGGTTCTGGCGCATATGCGAGACTTTTCAGAGCAGGTCAGAAGCGGTGAATGGCGAGGTTATAACGGAGCCAGGATCAAGAGTATTATTAATATCGGTATTGGCGGTTCCGATCTGGGGCCTCATGTGGTTTGCGAATCCATGAAACCTTATTCACAAAGGGGGCTGGATGTTTATTTCGTATCCAATGCAGATGCTACTCATCTGGTTGAAACCCTTAAGTGTGTTGAACCGGAAACCAGCTTATTTGTTATTGCTTCTAAAACCTTTACTACTCAGGAAACCATGCTCAATGCCTTTAGTGCCCGTAAATGGTTTATGGATCTGGTGGGCAATGAAAAAGCCATTGAGAAGCATTTTGTTGCCGTAACCACCAATATTGAACTGGCCACAAAATTTGGTATTAATGAAGCCAATACCTTTGAATTCTGGGACTGGGTAGGCGGGCGTTATTCCCTGTGGTCTTCTATTGGACTGTCAATTGCTCTGTATCTGGGGATGGATCATTTTGAAGCGCTGCTGGATGGTGCTTATGAAATGGATCAGCATTTTCTAAAAGCGCCATTGGAAGAAAATATCCCGGTGATAATGGCTCTGCTGGGTATCTGGTATAACAATTTCTTTGATGCTCAGAGTCATGCCATTATGCCTTATAGCCAGTATCTTGAACGCCTGCCGGATTATTTACAGCAACTGGATATGGAAAGTAATGGTAAAACCATTGATCGAAAAGGCCACCGGGTCAACTACCTGACCGGGCCTATTATCTGGGGACAGTCAGGGACCAATGGCCAGCATGCATTTTTCCAGTTATTACATCAGGGCACCAAACCGGTTCCGGCAGATTTTTTAATTCCGGCTTTGAGTCAAAATCCCCTGGGTCTGCATCACCGGGTGTTATTTGCTAACTGTCTGGCTCAAACCAAGGCATTAATGCTGGGCAAAAAATATACCGAAGCGGTTGAGGAAATGCGTCATCAGGGGTTTACTCAGGAACAGATTGAAGAGGTGATCCAGCATAAAGTATTTGATGGTAATAAACCCACTAATACCATTATTTTTGAACGCTTAACTCCTAAAACACTGGGTTCCATTCTGGCCATGTATGAACATAAGGTCTTTGTTCAGGGGATCATCTGGAATATTAACTCCTTTGATCAATGGGGAGTGGAATACGGTAAGGTGCTGGCAGGACAGATCCAGAAAGACTTATCCACGCCAGGGGATGTAGAAAGCCATGACTCCTCTACCAATGGCCTGATCAATTACCGTAAACGGGTTTATTTTGATGAGATGGAAAAAAGTAAATTAGATTAATTCAGGTTTAAAGCCTGTCTGTAGGTTACTTCCTACTCCTGCAGTTAAAAATAATAATTAATTACTAATTATCTTTGACCTCATTTTAGACTTTATCTAAAATGAGGTCTGCGTCCTGGTTTTAACTGGATGTTTCTGTTTGTAAGAAAAAGGTATTTAGAATTGATATTCTTGCGGTATGCTGTATTTCTGTGTTTTTCCATGCTGTTCTTTGTTAGCTATACTTGTGTTCATGCCCGGTCTCAGGCAGATACTCCTGAGCGTATTCGTATTATTTTCAGTTCCTATACAGCGCCCTATGTTTTTAAAGATGGCTCAGGGATTGTTGTTGATATTGTTAAAGAAGCGCTGCAATCCAGAGGTTATGAGGTTGTACCGGTGTTTCTGCCTAGAGGTCGGGGGTTTAAAATGTTTGCAGACCGAAAAATTGAAGCCACTTCCATTATTAAAAAAAATTCCGGTTTAAAAAACGCCTTTTATTCAGATTATTTTATGCAGTACCACAACTATGCGATTACCCGCAAAGATGGGCCCAGGATAGATTCATTATCAGATCTGGCTGACCTGGATATTATTGCCTTTCAAAATGCTCATCTTTATCTGGGTAAAGCATTTGCTGAGAAAATATATAAAAATAAACGCTATAAAGAATTAGCTAATCAGGAAATCCAGGTTTTAATGCTTTTAAGCGGCCGCACCCAGGTGGCTGTCATGGATATGGCCATCTTTAAATATTATCGAAATAAACTGATCAGTGAAGGAAAAATACCTAAGGATATTGAAGTGGTTTTTAATAATGTATTTGGGCCAACAAAATACCGGACAGCATTTATAGATTATAAAATTCGCAATGAATTTAACAGTGGTTTAAAAACTCTGCGTGATAGTGGTCGTTATAATAAGATTTATGA
>JALVAL010000267.1 GCA_027011205.1 Gammaproteobacteria bacterium | reverse complement strand
ACCTCTGGAAGCACGAGCCACCATGACCCGTCATATTTCCAGTCACTGGACCATTAATATACGCTGCAGTACTCCCGTTGCATGGAATATTTATATTCCGGTTAAAACCCGTTTAATTCAAAAGATGCTGATCAGTCAAACCACTATAACGCGTGGTGAAATTATCAGCACAGATAAAATAAAGCTGGTAGAGCGTGAAATTACAAATCAGAATCAAAAACATTTTTCTAATATTAAAGATATTATCGGACGACAGGCACGAAGAACCATCAGACCTGATCGAATTATTAATAGTTCCATGCTGCAGCAGGCTTATCTGGTGCATAAAAAAGAGCCGGTATTAATTTTTGCTCAGAATCAGAACATACGTGTTAGTATGAAAGGAACGGCTTTGAAAAACGGTCATTACAATGACATTATACGAGTACGCAACAATAGTTCCAGAAAGATCATTGATGCTGTCGTTATCAAAAGAGGGGTTGTTGCTGTTAATTTCTAAGGATACTTCGACTAATCACCAACACTTCAAAAACAAGAATTTTGGGAATTTATGTTAGAAAATGCTAAAGTTTAGCTGTTGACAGCCGATATAACAGCTAAACGGGAGAGCATGTAATTATGTCTATAGATATTAATAATATAAACAGCAATACCCCCCGCAGTGGGAAGCTTAGCAGCAACGTCAAGCTGGTTAATACTAATTCAGCAAAAAACAGCCCTGATACGACAAGTTCTGGTACCGTACAGGATTCAGTAAGCCTGACAGACATGTCACAGCGACTCAAAGCAATGGAGCAACAAATTGCCCGCCTGCCGATTATTGATACTCAAAAAGTGGAACAGGTTAAAAATGCCATTAATAATGGCACATACGAATTTAACTCCGAACGTATTGCTGAGAAAATGATTCAATTTGAAAGAGATATACTCTAACAATTCAAAAGGACAAAGACCATGAGCCCGTTTCCTCCCAATCACGCATCCACTCCCGATGAGCAGATACTTCTGGATGTTCTTCAGGAACAACATCATTGTCTTGAACAGGTTACTGAGTTATTAAAAACTGAACATAATGCAATTATCAAACACGATATGGAACAGATGGGGCATATTCTGGATACCAAACTTCCACTATTAAGTCAGCTGGATCAATACGATAAGCAACGCCAGCAATTCTTCCAGGAATCAACAGGACTGCCTTATCATGATGGTGATTTTTCCCGCTATATCAAAGAACAATCTTCTGCTCAGATACAGACAATATGGGGTTTAATTACCGGTCAGCTGCCTGAATGTAAAACCCAGAATGAAATAAATGGACGTATTATCAGTATGCAGCAAAAAAATACTGAACAGGTACTATTTATTCTGACCGGCCAGTCTAATAGTAATACCCAAACTTATAGCCACCTTGGTCAGACCCGTCCGCAAAAAAGCAACGCTCTTTACACTTCAGTTTAATTTATTTGTCGTATAAAAAAGTACCATACATGACATGAAGAAGGAGTGAATTAATGCCTTTTAATTTGAAACCCCCCTCTTTTTTCAGGTTCTGGCACTCACAGAAAAAACCAGTTCAAAAAAAACTCATCGATTCTGAACGGGATATTGTCCGTCTGCTGCAGCGAATGCAGGAACATATTGTCATTATTACCGCCCGGTTCGCTGCTGATATAGAGCTGTACAATACATCCATTATTAAAGTCGATGCAATAAAACGGCGGTTCTACCTGGATGAATTCCTGCCCTCTAATGGTAATAGTCAAATCAGAGCACTGAAAAAAGTGACCTTAAGAGTTCGGCTGGATGGTGCTATTCTAACCATGGACTGCAACTTATATCAAGCTGAAGAAGAAACTGGTACTCCCTGTTTTATTATGCATTTCCCCGAGAAAATACGTTCTATTCAGCGTCGGGAAAGTTATCGTGTCAGTATTCCTGTCAGCAAACGCTATCAGACTACCATGCAGACAGATGCCGGTCATTTTATGGCTGGTTTTCTGCATGACATTTCATTCAGCGGTGTCTCTATCCGTCTGGAGCAACGCCCCGATTTTGACTTTAAAGTCGGTAATAATATCCCCTTTTTAACCTTGCATCTGGATGAAGTGATCACCTGTTCAATGGAAATAAAACGTATTTCCCATGTGGTGGGCAAAATTATTGTATCCGGACATCTGGAAGATATTTCTCCTGCTCAGCAGCGCATTATACAGCGTTTTATCCTGCGCCTTGACCGGGAAAAACGTCAACAGGAAGCAGTTAACTAAGGTCAGTTTTTTTTGTGACGACCATGAAAAATAATTATTTGTTGGCTCCAGACAGTTAAAAGGTTAAAATCACTTATAATCTCCCCATAGTTCAACCGGATAGAACAAGGACCTCCTAAGTCTTAGATGTGCGTTCGAGTCGCGCTGGGGAGACCAATAATGATAAAGTGTTTTCATTCTATATTCAGGCTCAGAAGACCATGCCACATCAAATTATCTGGGAAAATAGCGGTGTAATATCAATCTATACTGGAAATTTTGATGAAATTACCCATACTTCCGGTTTAAATCAATTATTTGGTGATTCGAAAATAGATAGTATTAAATATA